>JADBON010000021.1:0-10598 GCA_015656305.1 Alistipes sp. | reverse complement strand
ATATAAATGGTATGTCACGCTACGCTGTTGTGATGGGTATCGTAGCCGTCGTTGTTATCCGTGCGTGGCTATATGCTCTGCAGAAGGTTGTGGAGTGGCTCACGGCGTCGGATGGAGTGCAGATTTTGGCCGCGATAGGTTATATGAATTTCGTGCGTGGCGTAGTGTTGCTCTATCCCGTTGTTGCGGTGTGGTTGTTAGCCGACGCAGATATCTTCAAAACCGTAACCATAGTGGTGATTGTATCTATGTTGCCAATCGCGGTTTTATATGTAAAAGAGACTTTTTTATTCTTTATTGGAAAAAAAATTCCGATTTTGTATTGGTTTTTGTACCTTTGCACCGCAATTTTGCTACCCTTAAGTTTTGTAATACATCTTTTGCCTACAAATTTAGGATAGTAAGGGCTGAATATCAGTCTGTTGCGAGAGAATAGTGATAATAAAAAATAGAGGTAAGTTGAAAGTAAATAAGATTTTGGTATCGCAGCCACGCCCAGCTGTAATAGAGAAGTCCCCCTTTTATGAGTTCTCTCAGAAGAACGAACTTAGCATTGACTATAAGCCTTTGATACGTGTTGATGGTGTGACTCTTAAGGAGTTTCGCGCACAGCGTAGCGAGATTTTGGATCACACAACGATGATCTTCTCGTCACGTACAACTATCGATAGCTTCTTCCGCATCTGCGAGGAGGCGCGTATCACCGTACCCGAGACTATGAAGTATATCTGCAACACCGAGGCCGTAGCCCTCTACTTGCAGAAGTATATCGTCTACCGCAAGCGTAAGATTTCGTTTGCCGATGGTACGTTCAACTCGCTCTTGGAGCTTATCGTGAAGCATAAGGACGAGAAGTTTATGTTGGCACTCACCGAGCCTTTCAAGCCAGAACTTCCAGATGCCTTGGCGAAGTTGAAGCTCAAGGTGTCGCCAGTAGTATTTGCGCGTACCGTAGCTGCCGATTTGAAGGATGTAAACCCTGCGGACTACGATATCATCGCACTCTACTCACCAAACGACGTTAAGGCTCTTGCGGAGAGCTTCGATATCGAGAAGCTCCCTGTTGTGGCTACCTTTGGAGAGGCGACATTGCGGGCTGCGAAGGAGGCGGGCTTGAAGGTTAAGGCTTCGGCACCATCACCCGAGGCTCCATCAATGGTTAAGGCTTTGGATATCTACTGCAGCAAGGTTGCCGAGGGTGCAGTGATTGAGGATGCCGAGGTACATAGTGATACCGAGAAGGAGGAGTTTATTCGCGCACAGCAGTCTAAGCTCCAGAAGAAGACTCGTACCCGTACCACAAAGAAGAACGCATAGTTATGACTGCGGGAAATAAGTTTCCGAGTTCGGAGCGTGTGAAGTCGCGCACCACGGTCAGCCGTCTCTTTGGCGACTGTGACTCTGGCTTTGTGTTCCCGCTAAAGTATAAGCTAATTATAGAAGAGAGTGCCTCGCCATCTGTCGAGGTACTCTTCTCTGTACCTAAGCGCTTCCATAAGCGCGCTAACCGCCGTAACCTCCTCAAGCGCCGTATGCGCGAGGGTTATCGTCTTCAGAAATCTTCGTTGCAGAGCTTGGCTGCGGAGCGTGGTCGTGCGGTGCGCATTGCATTTATCTATGTCTCGAAGGAGGAGCTACCATACAACACTATCAACAATGCCATTACCCGAATTCTTCAAGAGGTCGCTGAGCGTTGTTAAGCGTATCCTTGCCTATCCGCTAATCCTTTTGGTGCGCTTCTATCAGGTGTGCATATCGCCTCTTAAGCCCCCTTGTTGTCGCTTCACGCCTACCTGCTCGCAGTATGCCTTACAGGCGTTGCGTAAGCACGGACCTATCAAGGGAACATATCTTACCATTCGAAGGTTATTGCGTTGTCATCCTTGGGGTGGCTCGGGCTACGACCCGGTACCGTAAAAGCTGTCTAATAAGGCTGCTTTGGCGTTGCTCTCGCTCTCAAAATGCTCATTTACGCATAAGTAAACTCCGCTTTTTCGAGCTTCGTGCGCCTAAAATCAGCTCTTATTATACAACTTTTAGCATAAGAAACAAGGGTGTCCTGCAGAGTTGCTGGACACCCTTTTTCTCCTTAACGGAGAAGAACCCAATAAAAACTAAAAAGATTAATATTTCTTTTATCGCATACCCCTCTTCGGAGTTGTCATATAATCGTTAAATTTCACACTACAAAGATGGCTGATTTATGGAAATCTCACAATAGCCGATTTTGGGGAATTTAACGGTGGCAATATCCCATATATTAGCTATTTGTCCGTTATCGAAATTATGCGTATCTTTGCATTATATTACGATAAGATAACACTGTGTGGATATAATATATTGATAATCAATGAATAAAAAGCATAATACCCCATATCTTGCAGCCTTGTCACCAGATATGAAGCTTTTTGAGCTTGTCGAGGTGTCGCCATCGCTGCTATCAATCTTCTCGCGCCTGAACATTCGCCTACCATTTGGTGACATATCTGTTAGGGAAATGTGTGAGCGTGAGGGACACTCTGTGGAGCTATTCCTGATGCTTGCGTCGATGCATACCGATGCTACCTTCACGCCCGCAGCAGAGCATCTGCGACCAGAGATGTTGAAGGAGGTGGTCGAGTATCTCCGTGCCTCACACCGCTACTATGCCGAGCATATGTTGCCTCACACCTCGGCGCATCTCGAGAAGATTCTCCAGCACTGCGGGGAGCTGTTTCGCAGCACGTTACGCCGCTTCTATGATGACTATACGCAGTATATCGTGGAGCATTTCAAGGAGGAGGAGTGTGACGTATTCTCGATTATAGATAGCTGTGACATAGATAATTATACGGATTGCACAGGTACGCTTTTCGATATGCCACACGCCGATATCGACGACCGCTCGAACGACATAGCATCGCTTATCTTCAAGAGTCTTCCCGAGGAGGCTCCAACGGCGTTGCGCTGCACGATGCTCGAGCATATTTACGCACTTCGTGATGACCTACGTCGCCATAGCAATGTGGAGATGTACTTGCTTCGTCCATTGGTAGAAATGTATATAAACGCAAAGCGATGAGACGATTTAAGGTAGCCATAGTGGAGTCGGCAGCGGTAGTTGCCGAGGGCATAGCAGCCATCCTCGCTCGTTCACCAAAGGTGGAGGTTGTGGGATGTTATAAGCTTTTATCCGACGTGGAGTCGCTGTTGGTGACAGGACGTGTGGATGTTGTGGTAGCCTCGGTGGCGAAATATCATCAAATAGAGGCGTCTACGGCGTTGGGAAGCACCCCTGTGGTGGGTATTCAGACTACGCTTGTGGAGGAGGAGGTGTTGCGACGTTTTGCAGCTACGATAACTCTCTTTACCTCGGCCGATGAGGTGGAGCGTATCGTTGTTGAGGCGGCCGAGGAGCCTTCGGAGCATAACGTCTCGGAGAGCCACGAACTCTCGGAGCGTGAGCGCGATGTGCTTATTCTTGTGGCTCGCGGATATACCAATAAGGAGATAGCCTCGGAGCTAAACATCTCGCCACATACCGTAATCTCGCACCGTAAGAATATTGTGCATAAGACAGGCATCCGCTCGGTGGCGGGCCTCACGGTATATGCCGTACTTAATAAGTTGATTGATAGCGAACAATTATAACTAAAAAGATATGAAAACAGAGCTTTGTGCCTATTCAGTTGAGGCGTGCCAGATTGCTGCGCGTTTGGGTGTTAATCGTGTGGAGTTGTGTGCCTCGCCTGCTGAGGGTGGCGTTACCCCATCGTTGGCAACTATCGAGCGTGTTGCGAAGATTTCAAACCTCGACCTTAGTGTTATGATTCGCCCTCGTGGTGGCGACTTCTTGTACTCAGATGATGAGTTTCAGACGATGCTCCTCGACATAGAGTATGCCCGCAAGGGTGGCGCTACAGGAGTGGTATTTGGTATCCTTACGGCAGATGGCAAGGTGGATGTGGAGCGCACACGCCAACTTGTTGAGGCTGCGGGAGATATGGAGACTACGTTCCATCGTGCGGTGGATATGACAGAGGATTATCTTCAGGCGGTTGAGGATATCATCGCTGCGGGATGTGACCGTATCCTTACGTCGGGAAGCTACGATAAGGCTATCGACGGCATCGAGAACATTGCACGTGCGGTGGAGATAAGCCGTGGCCGTATAGAGATTATGGCGGGCAGTGGTGTTGTGGCGAAGAATGCTGCACAACTTGCGGCTGTAGGTGTCGATGCGTTGCACTTCAGCGCAAAGTGTATGGTGGCTGGAGGTATGCTCTATCGCAACCCTCGCATCTCGATGGGAGGCTCGGATGCCGTAGATGAGTATGCTCTACGCACCGTGGATGAGAATGAGGTAAAGGAGATACTTAAACTTATAAAATAATGAAACAGAGAGTTTTACTTTGTGCTTTGGCTGCCGTAGCGCTCGCCATAGCATTTGTCGTTTGGCCTTCGAAGGGTTACAACCCAGCGGATGATGCGGAGCTACAGGAGGTTATCGCCTCTTCGGCACGTGGCGCAGAGCTTGAGGCTTTGGTGGAGAATATGCCTATGGAGCAGCAGCTCGAGATGGCCTTCTTGTTGAAGAATATGCCAGAGTTCGACCGCGAGGCTATGGACCTTGAGCTTCTCAAGGAGAATGTGGAGTATGCACACTTGGCACGCGAGAAGTATGCTTGGGCGAAGCAGCTTCCGGAGGATGTATATCTTCACGACGTACTCCCATATCACGTTGTGGATGAGGTGCGTGACTCGTGGCGTAAGGAGCTTTATGAGATGTTCTCACCTGCGGTAGATACCTGCCGTACGATGTACGATGCGGTGTGTGCCGTAAATGCTAACATCCCACGTCTTACGGGTGTGGACTACAACACCAAGCGCGAGAAGACTAATCAGAGTCCTCGTGAGTCTATGCGTCAGGGTATGGCATCTTGCACAGGTCTTGCTATTTTGCTCGTTGATGCCTACCGCGCAGTAGGTATCCCAGCACGTTTTGCAGGTACCGCTTCGTGGCACGATAACCGTGGTAACCACAGCTGGACAGAGGTGTGGCTTGATGGCCAGTGGCGCGTAACAGAGTACTACTTCCCTTCGAAACTCGACCACTTGTGGTTTATGCCTGATGCTGCGAAGGCTAATGCCGAGGAACGTACCTATGCTATCTATGCAACTCGCTTCGGTAAGGCTGATGATTGGTTCCCTATGGTTTGGGCAGATGGCGATGTTGAGGGCCGCCCAATTGATGAGCTACCAAAGTGGGTAGGTGCCGAGAATGTTACAAAGCACTATCAGGAGTTGGCTTATGAGCAGTATACCCGCCACTTGGAGGCTGGTACTCACACATTTATAAAGATTGCGGGTTATAAGGTTGCTGGTCAGACTGAGCATTCGGATGACCGTGTGGCAATGGGCGTAGATGTGTTCTGCGGTACGGAGCAGATGGGCGGTGGCCTTACGGCTGGTCCTCTTCGTGATATGAACGATATGTTCTCGGTGTTGGTGGAGAAGAATCGCACCTATGAGCTTCGCTACTACGATGCCGAGGGTGAGCTTCAGAGGGTGGCTGTGGAGCTTGGCGAAGAGCCTGTAACAGTAGAGATAGCGCTCGAGAAATAGTTGCGTATTGAATAGGTAAAGTTGTCCAAAGTTTTTCTATTTTGGACAACTTTGCTTTTGTGCCTTGGAGAATATTATTCTCCATAAGATTGCGAATTGAGAATAGTTTCGTATATTTGTAGCTATAAAACTACTAAATGATGGATGTTGCTACGCGGGAATGTAGCTAAAAACGTGGTCTTACGCAATAATCTAAACTTATCAAAATATGAAGAAAACTTTTACTAAGATTCTTTGTGCTGCGTTGGCAATGCTTTCAGTGTCAGCTGTTTGCGCACAGCAGGGTTATGAGAAGAGTAACGAGATTTTCCGCCTTGGTGTGGAGGCTCGCTTCGACTATCTTAACCAGGCTCTCTATGGTAATCAGCTCTACGATGCTTCGGGCTTCAAGGTGCGTTACTTCAACCTCTGTATGGATGGTCAGATTACCGATAAGTTCACATATTCGTGGCGTCAGCGCTTCAGCAATGTTAACTCTGCTGCCGACTTTGTGAACAACACCGATTGGCTTCACCTCACATATCGCCCTAACCAGAATTGGGCTATCTCGGCAGGTAAGCAGGTGGTGATGATTGGTGGTTGGGAGTATGACCGCGCCCCAATTGATGTCTACTACTGCTCGGAGTATTGGAACAACGTAAACTGCTTCCAGCTTGGTGCTTCGGTGGCATTTACAACCAACGAGGGTGACGACACTCTCACATTCCAGGTGTGCCAGAGCCCTTACCACAAGATGGCTCGCAACTACGATGCTATGGGCAATAAGCTCGGCGACCTC
Source organism: Alistipes sp. (assembly GCA_015656305.1). Classification (GTDB taxonomy): domain Bacteria; phylum Bacteroidota; class Bacteroidia; order Bacteroidales; family Rikenellaceae; genus Alistipes. The sequence continues at coordinate 4,216 of JADBON010000021.1, read as the reverse complement.
TATGCCTACAACCTCTACTGGATGGGCTCACACGGCTTCTATACAGCGCTCCACTCGTTGAACTTCTCGGAGTATGAGCGTGGTAAGTTCGACGTATACGTGGTTCTTGGTAACCAGTTCAAGTTCGGTGATGCTACAATTCAGCTCGACTTGATGAATCGTGGTATCAGCGGCAAGGAGCTTTTGTTCGATAACTTCTCAATTATGGGTGAGGTTGATTACCTCGTTGCCGAGCGCGTAAATATCTTTGCGAAGGTTACTTACGATAAGGTTGGCAAGGAGTATCCAGCTGGTTTGTTCCTCTTCCCAGGTACGGAGATGACACGCGTAGGTGGTGGTGTTGAGTACTACCCACTCGGCGCAAAGGGCAACCGCGATATCCGTCTTCACGCTGCGTATGCCTATAATATCGGCAACAACACCAACCCTGGTGGTACTGCGCTTAACACAGGCTCGTTCTTCACATTCGGTCTAACTTGGAAGATTGATGTTATTCAGGGCCTTACATCGCTTATCGAGAAGGTGCAGTCGAAGCGTTAATAAATTTGCAATTATCTAAAAACTAATACTATATGGAGAATCAGGAAAAGGGTTTTAAGAAGTACCTTACAGGTATTATCTGCCTTCTTATCGTTGTAGGTATCTTTGGTGGTATTGGCTCGGTTATGGGCTTGCCAAATATGCTTAACACAATTATGAAGACTGCGCACGACTTGTTGCTCAACACCGTCTTCTATCTTATGGCTATCTGCGTTATCACAGGCGCTTTGGGCCGTATCTTCGTGGAGTTTGGCGTCGTAAGCCTCTTGGAGCGTATCTTGCGCCCTCTTATGAAGCCACTCTTCAACCTCCCAGGTGTAGCATCGTTGGGTGCGGTTATGACATTCCTTTCGGATAACCCAGCTATCATCTCGTTGGCAAAGGATAAGCGTTTCAGCTCTTACTTCCGTAAGTTCCAGCTTATCTCACTTACTAACTTCGGTACGGCTTTCGGTATGGGCCTTCTCGTTATCGTGTTTATGATTTCGCAGGGTTACTTCGTAGAGCCATTTATCGGTTTGTTGGGTGCCTTCATCGGTTGTATCTGCTCTACACGCCTTATGCAGCGCTTTGTTGTTAAGCAGTATCCAGAGTTTAAGGAGGAGTTCGCAGCAGTTATCGACGAGCAGGATATGAAGGCTGACGAGGAGGTAAAGGAGACATCGCTCTTCACACGTATCCTCAACTCGTTGCTCGATGGTGGTAAGACAGGTGTTGACGTAGGTTTCTCTATCATCCCAGGTGTGCTTATCATCTCTACTCTTGTTATGCTTCTTACCTTTGGTGCTGGCGAGAACGGCACTTACGATGGTGCTGCATACGAGGGTATCGAGTTCCTTCCATTGGTATTCGGCAAGATTAACTTCTTGTTCGACTGGTTGTTCGGCTTCGGTCACCCTGCGCTTATGGCCTTCCCTATCACATCGTTGGGTGCTGTAGGTGCTGCGTTGAGTCTTGTTCCAGAGTTCGCTGCACAGGGTATCATCAACGGTAACGCTATTGCAGTATTCACAGCTATCGGTATGTGCTGGAGCGGTTACCTCTCTACTCACACCGCTATGCTCGATGCTCTTGGCTACCGTAAGCTCACCTCAAAGGCTATCCTTGCTCACACCGTAGGTGGTCTTGTAGCAGGTATCTCTGCTCACTGGATTTTCGTACTTTACACCTTGGCATTTGGCGCTCCTACCACTTTCGAGGGTGGTGCAGACCGTTATAGCACTGTTAGCAACGCTCCTGTTATCATCGAGTTTGTTAGCGAGAATCAGGTTAAGGTTGGCGACCGCGTCTTTACTGACGAGGTTGGTGATACTCCAGAGGAGGAGGGTTCATTGGCACGTGTTATCGAGGGTATGTTGCTTTCGAACCACGAGGCTGTTGAGCTTGTAGATGGCGAGAAGATTGATGCTGCAGGCTTCATCTCGGCAGAGAAGCTCCCAGAGGCTACACGCGAGAGCCTTATGCAGGAGGTTCAGGCAGGTTTCGATATGTATCGTAACACTATCTCGGAGAAGATGTTTGGCAAGCCAGTGTCGGAGCTTACCGAGGATGAGGTAAACGCCTTGAACGAGGCTATCCCATTCCAGTTCACTCCAGCAGAGGAGATTGCCGAGGAGTAATCCTATCACATATATACAATAATTAGAGGTCGACTTATTAGCCGACCTCTTTTTGTTTTCCGAGCAAAAAGTATTATCTTTGTGTAGAGAAATAAAACCCTAAAATAATGAAAGTAAAGATTGTAAATAAGTCGTCATTCGACACTCCATTCTACGCCACCGAGCGTTCGGCGGGTATGGATATCAAGGCAAATATCGAGGAGCCTATCACGTTGCAGCCACTGCAGCGCGCTATGGTGCCTACGGGACTCTATATCGCACTCCCAGAGGGTACCGAGGCGCAGATTCGCCCACGTAGCGGTCTTGCAGCCAAGCACGGTATCACAGTGCTTAACACCCCAGGAACTATCGACGCAGATTATCGTGGCGAGATTAAGGTAATCCTTGTAAACCTCTCGAACGAGGATTTCGTAATCAACCCTGGCGAGCGTATTGCGCAGATGGTCGTAGCACGTTACGAGCAGGTTGAGTGGGATGCAGTAGAGGTTCTCGACGACACAGAGCGTGGTACAGGTGGATTTGGTTCCACAGGCCGATAATTTCTTGTGATAAGGGGCAATCTACTGCCGCTAACGAATTATCTCAGCAATGGGCAGTACGAGAGTTATCTATTTAGATATTAATATAAACCGTTGAATTACATTTTATTATGGCCGAGGAGTTGCGTATAGCCGAGGGTGGCAAGGAGCAGAAATATGAACTGCTATATCGTCAAGCGCGTGAGATTGTCGCGGGAGAAGAGGATGTCGTGGCAAATATGGCAAACCTCGCGGCGATGATACACCACACCTTCGGGTTTTGGTGGACGGGTTTTTACCGCGTGGTGGGTGAGGAGTTGGTATTAGGACCTTTTCAGGGGCCTATAGCTTGTACGCGCATAGCCTATGGCCGTGGCGTGTGTGGCACGGCGTGGCAGCGTGGCGCGACGGTCGTTGTCCCCGATGTGGAGCAGTTCCCAGGGCATATAGCCTGCAGCTCTTTGTCGCGTAGCGAGATAGTTGTGCCGATACACAAAGACGACAATGTAGTTGCGGTATTAGATATTGATAGCGAGCATCTTGCGACGTTTGACGATGTAGATGGCAAATGGCTTGAATGTATCGTAAAACTATTATAAAAAAAGGGTATCCTGGTGATACCCTTTTCTGTTTATCGCATCTCGTGGGGATGTAACTCAAACTTTGCTTGTAGAGAGTACTCCACACGCTCCTTGGTGAACTCTGGTACAAACACCTCGCTTTCGGCAGCAAAATCCGCACTGCTATATCCCTTTGCACGATTTGCGTAGTTGTGTGCCGAAAAGTTTATATCTCCGCCAGAGTTATAATCTAAAACATAGATGCACGAGCCGATAGATTGGTCGATAGCCGTGGCGATTTCGTTAGCCTTCGCGCGGGCATTAAGTATAGCCTCGCGGCGTAGCTCGGCACGTATCTCCTCGAGTTGGGTGCAGATGGCCTTTGTGAGAGTTACGCTACTAAGGCCCAAGGGGCGTAGTGCATCAAATGCAGCGGTAAGTTCGTAGTTGGAGTGTAGGGTGAGCTTGTAGCGACGTGTGGCAACCGAAACCCCGCGGCGGAAATAGTCGCTGCTGTTATCCGCAAGGCGCAAATCTCTATTCGTGTTGATATCCGCGCCTTTAAGTGCTGCTATCATCTCGCGCTCCTGCTGCTGAAGGGTGCGTCGCCCCTTGGAGTCGCTCTCGGAGAGTTCAATATCGAGGGTAAACTCATCGGGGGTAATCTCGCGTGAGGCGAAGCCCATAACCTGTATTATGTTACGCTCCAGCTCCTGCGCAAAAAGAGGCTCACATAACATTAGTGCAACGGCAAAAATAATAATCTTTCTCATAGCTAATAACTCTTTTGGTATAGATATAACGCCTCGGGGGTTGCTTTTATTGTTAAAAAGATAGACGATATTTTTCTATGTTTCAGTTTTTTTTATTACCTTTGAACGATGTTTGTATTGAGCATCGCGGGATAATGAGAGAATAAACAAAAGCTATAAATTATGAACAATAGTAAGTATCAACTCCCTAAAGATGGTGGACTTGT
>JADBON010000119.1:0-4728 GCA_015656305.1 Alistipes sp. | reverse complement strand
GAGGAGGACTTGTCACGCCTCAACATCAAGTTCCCCCCAGCACCACGTTCGGGACAGATTGTTGCCGATGTAAAGGGTGTGGGTAAGGCCTTTGGCGAGAAACGCATCTTCGCAGGCGCAGAGTTTACCATCGAGCGAGGACAGAAGATTGCGCTTGTAGGTCGTAACGGCGAGGGTAAGACCACGTTTGCACGTATGCTTATCGGCGAGTTGGAGGCTACCGAGGGCGAGATAAAGGTTGGCGCAAATGTAAATATCGGCTACTACGCGCAGAATCAGGATGACCTGATGGATGGCGAGTTCACGGTATTCGATACACTTGACCGCGTGGCTGTGGGTGATGTCCGCACACGTCTTCGTGATATCCTTGGAGCATTCCTCTTCCGAGGCGAGGATGTCGACAAGAAGGTGAAGGTGCTTTCGGGTGGTGAGCGTTCACGATTGGCGATGGCGCGTCTTATGCTCGAGCCTTACAACCTCCTTGTTCTCGATGAGCCTACAAACCATATGGATATGCGCTCGAAGGACATCCTAAAGAGTGCGTTGCAGAAGTTTGATGGCACGGTGGTAGTTGTATCGCACGATAGAGAGTTCCTCGACGGCCTTGTCGACCGCATATATGAGTTCCGCGATGGTGGCGTGAGGGAGTATCTGGGCGACATCTGGTACTTCTTGGAGAAGCGCAAGGTGGAGTCGTTGCAGGAGATTGAGCGTCACGACAAACCTACCTCTACGGCAGCAAAGAGCGATGAAGCGCCTGCGGCAGGCAAGCTATCATACGAACAGAAGAAGGAGCAGGAGAAGCTCATCCGCAAGCTCCGCAAGGCGGTAGAAAGCGTAGAGGAGGAGTTGGCAAAGGTCGAGAAGGAGATTGCCGACTACGATGCACGCTTCGCTGTGGCTACGGAGTATAACGCCGATGACTATGCCAAGTATAACGCACTCAAGGAGCGTTACGACCACCTTATGCACGAGTGGGAGAAGGCATCCTATGAGTTGGAGATAACCGAACAAAGCTAATACAAAATATGGAGAAGGAGAATATTATTTTCGGTATTCGCCCTGTTGCCGAGGCCATTGAGGCACGCAAGCAGATTGAGCGAATATACATTAAAAAGGGTGCCGAGGGTGCGCTTATGAACGACCTTAAGGACCTTATGGCTCGCCACCACTTGCGTTGGCAGGAGGTACCTATCGAGAAGCTAAACCGCCTTACACGTGGTAATCATCAGGGTGTTGTGGCACAGATTGCTGCCATCGACTACGTATCGGTAGAGGATATCTTGGAGCGCGTACCAGAGGATGAGACACCACTTATCGTGGTATTCGATGGTGTTACGGATGTTCGCAACTTCGGAGGTATTGCACGTTCTGCGGAGTGCGCTGGTGCTCACGGACTTATCACACCTCTTAAGAACTCTGCACCTGTAAATGGCGATGCTATTCGTTCGTCGGCTGGTGCGTTGAACAACATCCCAGTATGCCGCGTAGGCTCTATCCGCAATACACTTAAGGCACTTCAGACCGATGGTTTCCAGATTGTTGCTGCTACGGAGAAGAGTCGCAAACTTCTCTACGATGCAGATTTCCGCAAGCCTACGGTGATTGTTATGGGTGCCGAGGATAAGGGCATCTCAAAGGAGGTTCTCAAGCTCTGCGACGAGCAGCTTGCAATTCCACTTATCGGCCGTACAGAGTCGTTGAATGTTGCTGCCGCAGCGGCTATTATGCTCTTCGAGGTGGTACGTCAGCGTATCGGCGAATAACAAATGTCTATCATAAGACATAGATTAGGAGATATAGAGTGTGTGCGATCACTTCGCGCACGCTCTATTCGTCTTATGGTGCGTAGCGACGGCTCGTTGCGCGTCACCTACCCTATCTTCGCATCGCGCGCCAAAGCCATAGCCTTCGTGGAGAGCAAGGAGGCGTGGATAGTAGCCACACGTGAACGTATGGAGCAGCGCCGCACGAACTACCCCACGATAACCTCGGAGGATGTTAAGCGACTCCGCGCGCAGGCACGCGCAACACTACCCTCGCTTATAGCAGAGTTAGCCACGAAGTACGGCTTTAACTACACATCACTGCGCATCTCTTCGGCCCACACACGCTGGGGGTCGTGCAGCGGCAATAATGGCATATCACTCTCGCTATTTATAATGCTTCTACCACAACACCTGCGCGAGTTTATCATCCTCCACGAGCTATGCCACACTCGCCATCACAACCACTCCAAGGCGTTTCACACCCTACTTGACTCGCTCGTTGGTGGCAAAGAGAAGGCCCTCAACCGTGAGTTGAAGGCCTATCGTATTCCACGTATCGTGGAGTAAACTACAACTGCTCGACGTGCGAGAAGAGTCCCGCAAAATCTATATTAGGTCTTTCGCGAAATAATCCAAATACCGCAGAGCCAGAGCCAGACATCGAGGCGTAAATAGCACCCGATGCAAGGAGCTTATCTTTGAGCATCGCGATATCGCTATGCACAGCGAGGATATGTGGCTCGAAATCATTAGTGACACTCGTCTGCCACTCCTCGATAGGTCGCTTAAGCAACTCCACAAGGCGAGTTGCGGGATATGCGGGCTTCACACCGCGATATGCCTCGGCAGTAGAGACACCCTCATCAGGCTTCGCAACAACAAGCCACAACCCCTTCAAATCTATATCCACAGGCGACATTCGCTCTCCTCGTCCCTCGCACAACATTGCACGATTGTAGACAAAGAATGGAGTATCGCTACCCAACTCTGCAGCAAGGGACGCAAGCGTAGGCTTATCCAGACCGAGGTTGTAAATCTCGTTTATCGCCATAATAACCGCCGTAGCATCCGACGAGCCACCCCCCAAACCTGCACCAAAGGGGACACGTTTGTCGAGGGTTATCGCAACACCACCAATGCCATAACGCTCCTGCATAAGGCGTGCGGCACGCACACAGAGATTCTTCTCCGCAGGGCAATCCACAACAATACCAGAACTGCGGAACTCTACACCCTCCTCCGCGCGCTCCACGTCAATCTCATCGTAGAGTCCCACGACAGGGAGCATCACAGTTTCAAGGTCGTGATAGCCATCATCCCTACGGCGCAAAACATCAAGACCGAGATTTATCTTGCAATTAGCCTTATACCTCATAACAAAGCGCAAACGAGAAGAATGCGAAGAATATCAAAAGTGAGATTACGATAGAGATAACTGCAATCCATATAGATGCCTTTGCCCAACGTACAGAGGTAGCTCCTGCACTCTCCGCACCCGCAACATCACCATTACACCAGCTTGAGTCGGACTTCAAGTAGTAGATAAGCGACACGATACCGCAAGGCCAAAAGAGAATTAACGAGATTATTCCCCACGCAATGCTATTGTATGGATTCTCACCGCGAGGAGCACTCTTTGGAGTGTTGTCACTTGACTTGTTATCATTTACCGCACCCTCGAAGCGATAGCCACAATGAGGACACACATTGATGGTCGAAGCTACAAGACCACCACACTCTGGACAATTACGTGCTGACATAGTTCTAAATATTAGGTTTATTACAAAGATACGAAAAATTTTACTTTTCTATCACCCACACCGCATATTTATTATAATGTATAACGCGGCAGTGGATATATAAGCAAATAAATAACCAAAATATTTGGAAAAATAGATTGGTTTATGTATCTTTGCATAATAGCAAATTTTAATAACACTAAATATTATGGCAAATCTTAGATTTTTAAAGAAGGAGATTGACTACCGTTTGGAGGAGTTCGCATTTGACTGTCATATGGCTATCTTCGTACAGCCAAACAAGGAGGAGGCTATCGTTGAGTTGATGACACGTGGCGTTGAGCTTCGTAACGCTCTCTACCACGCTGCTAACAACCCTGCAGAGCCAAAGAACCGCTCACTCGTGAAGAAGCACTATGCAGCATTGCGCCGCGATATGTCAGCAAGCTTCGAGTCGCTCTTCGCTGACTTGGCAGAGGCTTGCAAATAATTTATTGCAATAAGCAGTATCGTGAAGGCTACCCTATAAGGATAGCCTTCATTTTTTTTTTGCAATTTGCTACCATCATACCCAAGAAAATCGGCAACCCATATCTTTCATTATTCATCTTCTTGCTCTATAATTTTATCAATATAGTGGTCATTGTAAAGCCCTTTTTTTATCGCTTTTGCCATAAGAGCTGAGTAGATACGCCAAAAGTTCTCACCGTGAGGTGTATCCTTTTTGCCACTATGCCGATACTCGGTAAAGTGGATATGGTGGGCGTATTCGTGAATGGCAATCTCCTTCAACGAGTGTACATCGCCCCAACCACCGTGAATAGTTATACTACGCCTTGCGGGTACATAGTAACCCATACGCGTCTTGGGACGTTGCGTCGTAACACGCAAGTCGAACACAACTTGTGGACAGTAGATTTTAAGCAACATCCATTTTAGCTGCTTGGCAACCGTTGTCGTCTGGTCGGTGCTGCGATATGGCCTCTTGTATACCTCCGCCGTCTGTTCCTCGGCGGTCAGTTCACGCCATATGGTCTTAATCTCCTCCCACAGTATATGTAAAGCATCTAATTTCATAGTGCAAAACTATCGCGCCACACAGACAAATTGCGACATACAGTAAAACTTACTTGCGGAATTTAGAATCGAACTGATGGAATAGCTCGTAGTAGGAGCGCATATTAGGCAACTCCCAAAACTGCGATATCCTTGCTGGCTCT
>JADBON010000068.1:0-6090 GCA_015656305.1 Alistipes sp. | reverse complement strand
GTTGTTACAGCACGTAACTTCGAGAATGGCGACCTCTTCGCAGCTATGCCTATCCTCCACATTATGCAGATTGACAAGCTTAAGGTTATGGCAAACGTATCGGAGCAGTACTACCCAGTTGTTAAGGTTGGCCAGAGCGTAGATATCACCGTAGATATCTTCCCAGGCGAGACTTTCGAGGGTAAGGTATCTCGTATCAACCCAGCTCTCGATGCTCAGACACGTACCTTCGGCGTGGAGATTACAATCCCTAACGCTAACGAGCGTCTTCGTCCAGGTATGTACGCACGTGCTACATTCAATATGGGTACTCGCACAGGTGTTTTGGTTGACGATGTAGCAGTTCAGAAGCAGGCAGGCTCATCGGAGCGTTTCGTATATGTTATCAAGGATGGCGTTGCAGAGTTCCGTTTCGTACGTGATGGCCGCCGTGTAGGTAACAAGGTTAACATCCTCGAGGGCCTTGAGCCAGGTGAGCAGGTTGCTACAACATCGTTCATCCGTCTTACTGATGGTAAGAAGGTTGAGATTATCAACGAGTAATCACCCCGCGAGAAGAGTTTTTTATAACCTCAAAAAGTTATAACGATGAAGATTTATGAAACCGCGGTACGAAAACCGATTTCTACTGCCTTAATATTTATAGGTGTCATCATCTTTGGCTTGTTCTCCGTAACGAAGCTCGGTGTTGACTACTATCCAGAGATTGAGATTCCTTACGTGAGTGTTATCACGATGTATCCTGGTGGTAATGCCGAGGATATCGAGACTAACATCACACGTGTGTTGGAGGACCAGCTCAACTCGGTGGATAACCTCGACAAGATTACCTCACAGTCGAAGGATAACGTATCTATCGTAACGTTGGAGTTTGAGTATGGTTGCGACATTACCGAGGCGGCGAATGACGTGCGTGATGTTGTGAGCCGTACGCAGTCAATCCTCCCAGATAACGTAGAGTATCCTACGGTAATGAAGATTTCATCTTCGATGATGCCTATTATGATGCTCTCGGTAACTGCCGAGGAGAGCTATGCGGCATTGGCTAAGACCCTCGACGATAAACTTGTAAATGAGCTTAACCGTATCAATGGTATCGGTTCTGTGGCCGTTATCGGTGCGCAGGAGCGTGAGGTACAGGTGAACGTAGACCCTAATAAGTTGGAGGCTTATGGCCTTACTATCGAGTCGTTAGGTCAGATTATCGCTGCCGAGAATATCAATGTTCCAGCAGGTACACTCGACCTTGGTGACCAGGTCTTTAACCTTAAGTCGGACCTCGAGTTCAATGACTCTCGTGAGTTGCGCGATATCGTAGTGTCGAATCGTGGTGGCCGTACGGTGATGCTTACCGACGTAGCTACGGTTATCGATACGTTGAAGAAGGCGACTATGGATGAGCGTATCAATGGTCGTAAGGGTGTGCGCGTGATGATTCAGAAGCAGACAGGCGCTAACTCGGTGCAGATTATCGAGGATGTTCAGGAGAAGTTGGCGGGGATTATCCCTACACTCCCAAGCGACTGTAAGGTTGAGACAATCTTCGAGACATCGCGTGAGATTAAGGATGCCATCAACTCCCTCTCGGAGACCATTATGTTTGCGTTTATCTTCGTAATCTTGGTGGTGATGTTCTTCCTTGGACGTTGGCGTGCTACGTTCATCATCTGTCTTACTATCCCTATCTCGTTGATATGTGCCTTTATCTACCTCTTTGCTACAGGCTCTACGCTTAACATCATCTCCCTCTCGGCGCTCTCTATCGCTATCGGTATGGTTGTAGATGATGCCGTTGTAGTATTGGAGAACATTACAACACATATCGAGCGTGGCTCGAAGCCAAAGGAGGCTGCTATCTACGCTACTAACGAGGTGTGGTTGTCGGTTATCGCAACAACATTGGTTGTCGTAGCGGTATTTATGCCACTTACGATGATTCCTGGTATGGCGGGTATCTTGTTCCGTGAGTTGGGTTGGATTGTAACTATCGTAGTCTGCGTATCTACTGCTGCTGCGATTACCCTTACTCCTATGATGTCGGCATACTTCCTCAAGATTGACGGTGCTGCACATACATACAAGGGTATCGGTATTATCTACAAGCCAATCGACAAGTTCCTTATCTGGTTGGATAACATCTATGAGCGAGCTTTGCGCTTCGTGGTACGTTGGAGAAAGAGCGTTATCGCGTTGCTTTTGATATTCTTTGGTATTTCGATGGTGCTTGTGAAGCAGGTTCCTACGGAGTTCTTCCCAGCGTCGGATAATGCACGTATCACAATGACCGTGAAGCTCCCACAGAACGTTCACGTGGACTACACTGCAAAGGTTGCACGTCAGATTGATGGTATCATCGCCGAGAAGTTCCCATTTGTGAATCTTGTATCTACCTCTGCGGGTGCCAGCTCTTCGGAGAATGCCTTTGCCGCGATGCAGACTACAGGCTCGCATATCATCAACTACAATATCAAGATGCCACGCCGCTCGGATATCGAGCGTCCTACAATCTTCGAGATTGCCGATGTATTGCGTAAGGAGCTTGCTGCTATTCCAGAGATTTCGGAGTTCTCGGTAGTCCCTGGTGGTGGTAATGGCCCTACAGGTGGTGGTGCGTCAACCGTAGATATCAAGGTCTTTGGTCACGATATGAACGACGCTATGTCTACTGCGAAGGAGCTTCGTGAGCGTATGTCAAAGCTCTCGACAATGCGTGATGCACAGCTCTCACGTGAGGACCTTCAGCCAGAGTATAACGTAGTCTTCGACCGCGATAAGTTGTCATACTATGGTATGAACTCGGCTACTGCAGCGCAGTTCGTGCGTAACCGTATCTATGGTTTCGAGTGTACGAAGTATCGTGAGGATGGTGATGAGTATGATATCGTAGTTCGCTACGATGAGCCATTCCGTGAGTCGTTGGAGACTGTTGAGAACATCACTCTTTATAGCGCTACTGGTCAGCCTGTTAAGCTTAAGGAGGTGGCTCGTATCGAGGAGTCATTCGCATCGCCAACAATCGAGCGTGAGAATCGTCAGCGTATCGTAACGGTTAAGGGTTCTGTTGGTGCAAACATCGCGTTGGGTGATGCCGTAGCAGAGGTTACAGCGATGATTAACGACTATGAGGTTCCTGCGGGTATTACTCTCGACCTTGGTGGTACTGTAGAGGATCAGGGTGACTCGTTCAGCGATATCCTCACTCTCTTCGTGCTTATCATCGCACTTGTATATATCGTGATGGCAACACAGTTTGAGTCGCTTGCATACCCATTCATCATTATGTTTACCATCCCATTTGCGATGTCGGGTGTATTCATCGCGTTGTGGTTGACTAATACTCCATTGTCGCTTATTGCGCTCATCGGTGCAATTATGCTTGTGGGTATCGTTACGAAGAACGGTATCGTGTTGGTGGACTATATGAACCTTCTTGTGGAGCGTGGCTCGAATGTCGCTGATGCGGTTATTGCTGGTGGTAAGAGCCGTCTTCGTCCTGTGCTTATGACCTCTCTCACAACAGTTCTCGGTATGGTGCCTATGGCTATGGGTATCGGAGAGGGCTCGGAGATTTGGCAGCCTATGGGTATCGCAGTTGTAGGTGGTTTGTTGCTCTCTACATTGTTGACACTCTTCATTGTTCCTTCGCTCTACGCAATGCTTGAGGGCCGCAAGGAGCGTAAGGCAGAGCGTAAGGCACGCCTCGAGGCTGAGGAGGAGGCATTTATCCGCTCACAGATGAACAAGTAATTGGATGTATAACAGGGACTGGGGGTTCGCTCCCAGTCCATAATAATAGAACTTATGAAAGCATTTTTCGTGTCATATAACCAGGCGCTTACAGACCGTATCGACCGTATGTTCGACCAGCACGGCGTACGTGGCTTCACACGTTGGGCTCTTACCGAGGGACGTGGTAGCTACGATGGTGAGCCTCACTATGGTACTCACGCGTGGCCATCAATGAACTCTTCGATTCTTGCTATTGTTGAGGATGAGAAGGTGCCAGTGTTGTTGGAGGCGTTGCGCGAGATTGACTACACAACAAAGCAGCAGGGTTCGCGTGCCTTTGTTTGGGATATTACCCAGGCAATGTAGTATTGAAGCCGTCTAACAAGACTACTTTGGCGTTGCACTCGCTCTCAAAATGCTCATTTACACATAAGTAAACTCCGCTTTATCGAGCTTCGTGCGCCTAAAATTAGTTCTTGTTATACAACTTCAAAAATAAAAGAGGTTGTCCACCTTCTCGGACAACCTCTTTTATTTGTTTTGTATTGAAGGGTTAGTTATTCGCTAAACTATCAACATTCTCTATTGGAGCGACCTCCTCTACGATTGGGGTAGGCTCCTCTGTAACCTCCTCAATCATCTCCATCTCGACCTCCTCTACGGGGATAATCTCCTCGCTCTCGGTTTCGGCCTTCGTGAAGCACAACGATTTGTAGTTGCCCCAATTGAGTATCGCAAAGACCATCGCCGCAACAGCCACAATGGTGAATATGATTCCTAATACTCTGTTCATTACAATTCCTTCATTATTAATGTGTTTCCGCTCTTTATCTCCTCTACGGCGCGCTGCAATGCATCGTCAATAGGGTAGATGTTGTAGTAGAATCCCGCCTCGTCATTTAGGGCGTTGCGACCTATGTATGCACGTATCTGTGCCTCGATAACCTTGCGATTCTTCGCCAAACCCTTGGCATCGCGCTTTACTCCCTGACGCTCTGCATAATCCACAAACTCCGCGACGAGGTCCACGCTACCAAGCAGCGCATCCAGCTCCTCGAGGCTTGTTACGGCATCCATCTCCTTGCGGTGACGATCCGTGAACTCCATAGTATAGCGATAGAGGATGTTGCCATCCCACACCTTGCGGTAGTAGTCGGTTGTCGATAGTGTGTCGAGAGGGATAAAGATATCGGGCATAATACCTCCGCCGCCATATACCGTACGTCCTGCCTGTGTGGTAAACTTCATCGAGTCATCGAAATGTATGGAGTCTGCCGAGAATAGCTCGTGGTGGTTGATGCGGTTTATGAGGTCCATATGGTAGGACTTCTCATCGCCATTGGTGTATGGCTTCTGTATTGAGCGTCCCGTAGGGGTGTAGTATCGAGCCACGGTGAGGCGCATTGCCGAGCCATCGGTGAAGGGTATCTGTGCTTGCACAAGGCCCTTGCCGAATGTTCTGCGACCTATGACAAGACCACGGTCGTTATCCTGTATCGCTCCCGCTAAAATCTCACTCGACGAGGCACTGAACTCATCTACCAGCACCACGATATTGGTATCGGAGTAGACTCCTCGGCCATTCGAGAACTGGTTGATACGCTCTCCATAGCGATTCTCGGTGTAGACTATAAGCTCGCCCTCGGGCAAGAACTCATTGACAATTGCAACCACCTGATCGAGGAAGCCACCGCCATTGCCACGAAGGTCGATAATCACGCTCTGCATACCCTCGGCGCGGAGATGGTCCAACGCCTGACGTACCTCGGCATAGGAGGTGCGTGAGAACTGCGATAGGCGAATAAACCCTATGCCCGCCTCGCGGTCGAGCATAAAGGCAGTCTCGACGCTATGCATCTCTATGGCTGCGCGGGTGATGGTAATGTCAACCAATTCGTCGAGTGCCGCGCGCTTAATCGAGAGCTTCACCTTCGAGCCTCGTGGGCCACGCATAAGCTTAACCATCGAGTCCTGCGGAATCTTCTGTCCCGCAACGGCGATATCGTCGATAAGCATCACGCGGTCGCCAGCCCTCACACCCGCTTTATCTGACGGACCTTGAGGTATGACGTTGAGAACGGTGATGGTGTCGGTCATAGCGTTGAAGACTATGCCGATGCCATCAAACTCACCTTCGAGCGACTCGTTTACTTGAGTAAATACTTTGCTTGGGATATACTCCGAGTGAGGATCGAGCTCCGAGAGGAGCTTCGGGATAGCCTTTTCGTAGATGGTGTCGAGGTTTATAGGATCGACGTAGTGGTTGCGGATAGAGAGTATGGTCTGCATCATCTTATCGTTACCCGATAAGTAACCCTCAAGATTCTCCGCCTCCTGTGCAAACTCCTGATAGCGAGCTAT
>JADBON010000106.1:0-4955 GCA_015656305.1 Alistipes sp. | reverse complement strand
GAAATTATCTCATAGGAGATAGATAAAACTTTAGCTGCTCAATTACCTCAAAGAACTATATTCTAATTTTCTTAGAACTTCCATTTTTCATCCCGCCATTTTTTAAGGCGGAAAAGCGGTGCAAAGATAAGTGATTTATTTCTAACCACCAAATTTTTTGTGAACTTTTTTCAAAAAATTTTTCCAAGAACCGCTGCATCATCATTCGATATCGTGTATCTCTTGATTGCGGGTGCAAAGGTACTACTTTATTTTTAATCTGCAAGTATTTTATTAATTTTTTTTATAAATTCTTATTAATTTTAAAAAACCGTGCAGTATACCTATATTTATATATATAAGGCTACTTTTTCCTACCCGCAAAGGTGCGTTTTATCCAGAGATAGTAGCCCGTTAGGGGGAGTGTTGCACCGAGCAAGGCGGCAAGAAACCACAACACTCGTGTGATATAGCCTCCGAAATTTCCTACGTGAAGGGCATAAATCCATCCGCGCATCTTCTGCTGGCGTGAGGCGTTGGCATACATCTCCGCAGAGGTGATTGCACCCGTCGAGGCATCGAACGAGTACTTATCCGCTGCG
Source organism: Alistipes sp. (assembly GCA_015656305.1). Taxonomy (GTDB): domain Bacteria; phylum Bacteroidota; class Bacteroidia; order Bacteroidales; family Rikenellaceae; genus Alistipes. The sequence continues at coordinate 4,374 of JADBON010000106.1, read as the reverse complement.
CGAGGGTTGCCAAAACCTGATAAGTTAACAGCGATTGAGGTGGGCGAAATAACGATATTGTTATACTCATCGTAGCGCGCAACGACATCCTCGAAGGCTATCTCGCTTGCCGAGTAGGAGCCATCGCGCTGCGCACGAGGTGCAGCAGAGTGTGAGGAGGTAGCCGTAGTATCGACACCAAAGAGGCGATAAAGACCGTTGCGATACCACTCGAACGACCAGGTAAGGCCTGTAAGTGCCATAGTGAGGATAAGGAGTGTGGCATATATACCTCCTGCAACGTGTAGGTCGTAGAGGAAGCGACGCCAACCCTTACGCAGAGATATCTGCGAGCGATTTTTCCACATCTTCACGCTCTTGGGAATCCATAACACTACGCCCGAGAGGATGATAACAACCAATGCAAGGGTGCTGATGCCGACGATAACCTTACCCCAGAATACCCCGCCATCTGCTGGGCGAGAGTCCATAAGCCAACGATGAAGGCGAAACATTGTGCTAAAGAGTGGCAGACGCTCAGGAGCGCCAAGTACCTCGCCACTATATTGGTCGACATAGACCGCAGCACCCTTCGGCGATGAGAGGTTTACCTTCCACGCGCGCTCCAAGTCCGAAGAGGTGGTAATACCCGTGATACGTTGCTCCGCATCGAGCATAGGCTCAACAGCGGCAATAGCATCCTCGAAGGAGATTCTCTGCGTGCCAACCTCCTCAACGAAGTAGTATTCGCGTTGCACAGACTCCGTAATCTCCCTCTCGAAGATAAGCATCGCACCCGAAAAGCAGGTGATGGAGATTACAAGGCCCACGGGGAGGGAGAGCCACAAGTGGAGCTGTTTCATTATCGTTCTCATAGTGTAAAAAGTTTCTCTTTGTTAGTAAACGGCCAAGCGTCCTACAGCCTTTATGGATGTTGCCTCGATGGTAAGGCCCTTTGTAGCCGCGGCAGTGGTGGTGTCGATAGCATATATCGCAGGGTAGTTATCGGTAGTGGTAACGGCAATATAGCACTTATCGCCCTCACTATAAGGGGCATTACCAAATCCCGAGATAACATCCGACGATGGGAGTCCTGTGACGTAGGTAAGTGTTGCCGCCTCCGTATCGAAAATCGCCAACTCGTTAGCAACCATACTCTTTCCTGGCTCGAGTACAGAGTCATACATCAGCATAAGGAACTTACCGCCGCCAACATACCACGTGCGCTGGAACGAACGTCCGTTGCTCAACGCCTCAAGGTTTACGTAGTAGCTATCATCGAACTCCTGCTCCTCTGCCTTGATACGCACTACACCCGCAGGGAGCGTGGTCTGCTGACGAGCATCGCTCATACTCTTGGCATACGAGGGCGAGAATACATAGACATCGCCACTCTCAACACCCCAGACCATTTGGTAGTACTGCGACTTATTACGGCCTGCGGCATAGCTAATCTTATCGGTGCGGAGAAGACGCTTATTCTGAAGAGTCTCATCATCGAAAATCGCAACCCAACACTCATCGGGGTATTGCGTCCACTGCAACTCGCCCTCCTTATAGGCACCACTACCCGAGCCTCCAGCCTCACGCTTTACCAAATCCTCGAAGCCCTCACGTACCCAGCGGCCACCCTCTGCCTTAACGCCATACTGGCTAAGGCCCATTGGCACCGCAGCGGTAAAGAGCTTATCGCCAACCTGCTCAAGTCCTGCAAAGGTAACAAATTCTCCATTGCCAAGAAAGTTCTCCGAGAGATAATGCTCCTCAAGGGTGTTATTGGTGGTGTAGGTCTCATCCTCGACATTCAACAGCGACACAAGGATAGACTTCGGGAGGTAGCCATTCTCATCTGCCAACTCCTGTGGGCCATCACCCGTAGAGGTGGTCATAACGTATTTATCGTAGACACCTACGGTTGTGAAGCGACGTACGGCATACTCCGCAGGGCGGGCGCGAAGCGTATAGTCATCGTTCATAACATAGGAGCGTGTGGTACCCGCATTTCCCTGATTGTAGGTCAGGGCATAGAGATACTTATCGCCCCAGAACACCCAGTACGAAGCGCCATCGTTGACCAGGCCACGCTCCATACCTATGCTACCTCCATCGAGCGACGCGGCAGAGAGAAGTGCATTGGTGGTGGTATTGGAGAAGGTACCCTCCGAGGCAATAACGTAGGGACGTGGGGTGCCATCATCAGGAGATGGGAAGTTTGTTCTCTCGTTCTGGCACGCCATAGTAGCAACAAGGGCAAGTGTTGCGATAATAAGTTTTGATAGAATCTTGGTTTTCATATATTTACGTTTTTAATTATTAACATTATCTACCTCCAAATGCCACGCGGAACTTGGCATAGAAGGCACGGCCAGCCTTCTGGAGGCTGAAGTTATCGTAGAGCGCCTCGTTGGTGAAGTTACGGCACTCGACAGAGATGTTATACTTACCACCCTGAAGCGAATAACCCAACGAGATGTTATGCGAGAGCTGCGACGGCACCATATAATCGCCCTTGTTGGTTCCGATGCGCGACGAGTAGTAGTAGAAGTTATGAAGATACTGGTTGTCGTAGGTGAGCGATAGTGCATCCCCCTTTGCGATGCAATCACGCCACGTGAGGGTTATGTCGCTATCGGCAAAGAGGTATGGGATGTTAGGCATACGGTCGCCATAGCCGAGGTTAGGCATCGACGTAGTACCGATGGCAATAGGCATATTATCACGAACATCCATATAGGAGATGTTGCCACCCACCGAGAGCCACTCCGAAAAGGAGTAGCGCAGAGCAAGTGTCACGCCCCACGTGCGGACACGGCCATAGTTGATATACGAGGCTGCGCTCTTACCTCCGCTAATATCGACAATGTTACGTTGTATGTAGTCGCGCGTGTCACGCCAGATGAAGCCTCCATCGAGATACAACGAGTGACGCTCATCTGCGCCATAACGCGCTGCGTAACTGATGTTTAGATTGATGTTATTGCTACTCTCGGGGCGTATTGCGATATCACCCATCTCGAGGTCCTCGTCGCCAAACATCTCCTCGATAGTAGGAAGGCGATAGGCACGCTCGAAGGAGAGCTTGGCCTGAAGCTCCGAGGTTAGGAAGTATGTTCCCGCAACGCCATAGCCAAGGGCATCCTCGTGGCGTGTGGTGCGCACAAACGACGAGAGATTGCTATCGGTAGCCTGCGGACCTGCAACATCGAGTGCGTAGTACTTCGCAAAGAGAGTGGCATTCCAGCGCTTCGAGGGCATCAGACGATACTGAAGGCCTGTGATATTCTTAAGTGTCTGCTTGTCGATGGCATCCTCCTGCTCATCGCGTGCGAGAAGCGAGGTGTTGTGGCGCACAAAGGCGTTAAAGACGTGGTTAAGCGTGAAGGTATGCGCTCTACCGAGGCGGTAGGTCAGCGTCGCCGTAGCGTTCCAATTATTGTTATTAGAGCGGGTATGCTGATACGACTGCTCGCCAGGGGAGTTAAGGCGCTTCGTATCACCCAACCAATTATACTTATACTGCGCTGTATCAATGTTATAGGTCGTATTGCGGTTGTAGTTTGCCGTGAACGTAAGGTCGAGTCCCTCGGTAAAGAGGTTGCGCTTCGAGTACTCCACCGACGGCATAAGCGAATGGCCACGACGTAGCTTATCGCCATAGACAATCTCCTGACGTACGCCCGTCTGTATCTCCTTGTACATCTGCGAGTAGTTCATCGCGAAGATAAGGCGGTCTGCCCAGCGCTTGCCCGTAACACCCACCTTCGCCACAACACTCTCATTGTGATAGGTATCGTGGAAACGCTCCACACGGATAAGTTTCGACCTGTCGATACGTCCCGTATTAAAATCCTCCACAGGAGCATCTACTTTGTAGTTATTATCCGAGTAGTTCTGAAAGGCGTACACCTCCCACGTAAAGCCATTCTCGAGGCTCTGGCCAGCACTGACCGTCGAGCGATGGGTATTGAACGAGCCAAAGGAGTAGGAGGCATCTGCATACCACGAACGTCGTGACTTGTTGGTTACGATGTTTATGACACCACCCAAGGCATCAGCGCCAAAGCCCACAGGCACCACGCCACGATATACCTCGATGCGCTCGGCATACCCCGCAGGGATGTTACCCAACGAGAAGGCGGCACCAACACCCTCCTGTGGCACACCGTCGATGAATACCTTAACGTGCTTGCCCGAAAAGCCATCGACACTCAACGACACGTCCGAGCCTACACCACCCGACTCGCGGAGCTTTAGGCCTGGAGCGCGAGAAAGGGCATCGGCAAGGTTCTTCGTAGTATTCTGCAACTCACGTGTATCGAGGGCAACGGCATTGAAGGCCGAGCGACGTAGGCGACCAACGCCCGAAGCCGACACCACAACCTCACCAACATCCTG
>JADBON010000247.1:0-2651 GCA_015656305.1 Alistipes sp. | reverse complement strand
GCTTTGCGGGTCAGGAGTGTCCTTTCGGTCGCGACCTGATGTTCGACCTCCACGGCGTGGAGTTTGGCGTTGAGATTTGCGAGGCTATGGGGGTTCCTGTGCCCCCAGCATCAATGCAGGCTGTGCAGGGTGCGAAGCTCTTGTTCAACCTCTCTGCATCACCAGAGTCGGTATGTAAGCACGACTACCTTATCTCGCTTATCGCCGAGCAGTCATCACGTACGATGTCGGCCTACGTATATGCCTCTTCGGGTCACGGTGAGTCATCAAGCGACCTTGTGTTTGCTGGTAATGCCGTTATTGCGGAGCTTGGTCGTGTATTGGGCGTTAGCGAGCGCTTTGTGCGTAACGACCGTATGGTTGTTGCCGATATCGACGTTGAGTATATCTCTACACGCCGTACCGCACGTAACACCTTCTACTACCCAGAGGCTCCAGAGATGCGCGTAGTGGAGATTGATGTTGACGATATCTGCTATCAGGGTGATGTGCGTCGCCATATCGAGCCATTGTACTTCGTACCAGAGAACGAGGCTGACCGTGACATCCACTGCCGCGAGGTATTTGCTATCCAGAGTGCAGGTCTTGCACAGCGTCTTGAGCATACGAAGTGCGATACCGTAGTTATGGGTATCTCGGGAGGTCTTGACTCTACGTTGGCACTCTTGGCAGTATGCGATACGTACGATTTATTGGGCCTTGACCGTAAGAATATCATCGGTGTTACTATGCCGGGCTTCGGAACTACCGACCGTACATACCAGAATGCCCTTACGATGATTAAGGAGTTGGGCTGTACGTTGCGTGAGATATCTATCAAGGATGCTTGTGAGCAGCACTTCAAGGATATTGGTCTTGATAAGGCGGAGTTCTCGGTAGCGTATGAGAATTCACAGGCTCGTGAGCGTACGCAGATTTTGATGGACGTTGCGAATATGTGTGGCGGTATGGTTATCGGTACGGGCGATATGAGTGAGTTGGCTCTCGGTTGGGCAACATACAATGGCGACCAGATGTCGATGTATGGTATCAACTCGTCAGTGCCAAAGACCTTGGTGAAGTATATGGTTGATTGGTATGCTAACAACCGTGCGGAGGGTGCTTTGCGTCAGGCATTGTTGGATGTCGTAGCTACCCCTGTAAGCCCAGAGTTGTTGCCTCCAGCGGAGGGTGGCGATATCGCACAGAAGACCGAGGACTTGGTAGGCCCATACGATCTCCACGACTTCTTCCTCTACTGCGCGTTGCGTCGTCGCTATGCTCCTTCGAAGATTGCGATGTTGGCGTTTATCGCCTTCGAGGGTACTCACTCAAAGGCTACTATCGTTAAGTGGTTGAAGGTCTTCTTCCGTCGCTTCTTCTCGCAGCAGTTTAAGCGTTCGGCAATGCCTGATGGACCAAAGGTTGGTGCCGTAGGTCTCTCGCCACGTGGTGACTTGCATATGCCTTCGGATGCACAGGTGCGCGCTTGGTTGCAGGAGATTGAGGAGCTTGAGCGTGAGTTGGAAAATGAGTAATAAAAATTAACTATACACTACTATGAAGAGAATATTGTTTATCGTATGTGCTATGTTCGTATTTAGCACATCGCTTTCAGCACAGTCTTTGGGTGATTTCCTTAAGGGCGCTGCAACAACTGTAATTGACAAGGTTACTGATGGTAAGGCTACGGAGTTTATGCTTCCAGGAACGTGGAACTATGCCTCTCCAGCAATTCGCCTCGAGAGCGAGGGTGAGCTTGCAGGTGCATTGGCAAATGCTGCTATGGGTAGCTTCGAGACTAAACTTCAGAATGCTTACAATTACGTGGGTATCAAGGCTGGTAACTGCTCGTTTACCTTTGGCGATGATGATACCTTCAAGATGGTTATTGGTAAGCGTACCTTCACAGGAACATATACCTATGAAACTGATACTCATAAGGTTGTCTTGACCTTCAATTCAACATTTATTAAGCTCGGCACTATGACTGGCTATGCTTATATTGATGGCGAGAATATGGACCTTGTATTCGACTGTAGCCGTTTGTTTGACTTCCTCGTGAAGCTCGGCTCGAAGAGCTCTATGCTTTCTGGTCTTACTAAGATTGCTGAGAGCTATAGTGGTATGATGCTCGGCTTCTCACTCTCAAAGTAGTGCGATAGGCTATGAAGCGATTGTTATCCCTTGTTGTCGTTGTGCTATGTGTGGCGCTGATGCCCCAGGAGGCCGTTGCACAGTTTGACCTGGGTAAGGCTTTTGGTCGCATCCTCGGTGCCGTAGCCGCAGAACAGCAGCAACCTGCAAAGGTGTCGCCATACGATGAGTTACGCAACAACGCCCCTACGCGTACCAAGATTCTCGGCACGTGGCAGTATAAAACCGCATCGTTGAAGTATCTCGGAGATAATCCGTTGGCAGATGTTGCGCTTGCTCAAGTCGAGGGCTTCGGTCTTGCGGAGTTGAAGAAGTATGGCATTATGGAGGGTTGCTGCTCGTTGACATTGCGCCGCAATGGCCTTGCTGTGCTTTCGACACTCGATGCGTTGCAGGAGGGTTGGTTCAACTACGATGAGACTACGGCAAAGATGGATGTCTCGTCGACGGTTGATGGCGTGACGTACAGGGTGAAGGGATATTTTCGCATTGTATCGGAGAGGTTTATGGTGATG
>JADBON010000031.1:0-9569 GCA_015656305.1 Alistipes sp. | reverse complement strand
GGACACCGTCGGAAGGCAACCTACAGATTCTAACCATCGACGCCGAGGGATATATCACCCTTCCTATCATTGGCAAGATTCAGTGTCAAGGCCTTACACGCCAGCAACTTGAGAGCGCTATCGAGGCAAAGATTCGCGATGAAGGGTATATCCAAGACCCTCACGTCAGCGTGCGCTTTGCCGAACTTATGATATCGGTTATGGGCGAGGTGAACAGACCTGGGCGCTACGTCATTCCCAAGGACCAGCTTACACTCCTCGAGGCCCTCGCCTTGGCGGGAGATATGACCATCTATGGCAATCGCTCGAATGTTGCCGTAGTACGCGAACGGGGTGGCAAAAACTATATCACACGCATCGACCTACGTAGCGAGGAGGCTCTACGCTCCACCTGCTACTACATCGAGCAGAACGACATAATCATCGTAAGCCCAAATAAGTATAGGGCCGCCACGGCAGAGATAAACCAAAACCGCTCGTTCTGGGTATCGCTCACCACAACAGCAATATCGGTTGCCACCTTCCTTGTAACCCTCCTAAAGTAGCCCCACGATATGGAATCCTCAAACAAATTCACGATACACGACGCTCTACACCTCGCCCTTGCGAATTGGTATTGGTTTCTGCTCTCGCTGACACTCTGCATCGGCATCGCCCTTCTCTACCTTGCTTGCCGCACACCTCTCTATGAGCGCTCGGCGACGGTGCTTGTAAAGGACTCTCGCAAAGGTTCGGGTAGTGATGTTACGGCATTCGACGATATTATCGGAGGTGTGGGAGGCCGCTCGGTGGATAACGAGCTACACATCTTCAAATCGCGGCATATTATGGAGCAGGTGGCAAAGAAGTATGACCTTACGACGCGCTACCTCACCACACAGGGACTACGCACCATAGATCTCTATGGCCGTATGCCTGTCATCGTGACGCTAATAAATGCCACACCCACGGAAGGTGCGCAATTTAAGTACCGCATCGAGGGCGAGGAGGTTATACTTTCAGAGTTCGAGGGGTATGATGACTTTGAGGTAAGAGCCGCGCTCGGGGATACAATATCGACACCGCTGGGCGAGATAACGACCATCGCCACACCTTACTTCGACAAGCATAACGGCGTGGAGATTACGGTCGAGAAACTCCCTATAAATGAGGTTGTTGAGAAGTATCGCGAGCATCTACGGTGTGAGATTTCCAATAAGCAAGCCTCCGTCATCACACTCTCGCTCGCGGACCCCGTTGCGCTACGTGCCGAGAACATCATAAATGGCATTATAGATATTTACAACGTCGATGCCATTAGCGACAAGCAGGCGATATCGAACCTTACCGAAGATTTCATCAGCGAGCGTCTGGTAACCCTCGGCGAGGAGCTGAATATTGCCGATGGCGACATAGCCTCGTTCAAGCGCGAGAACAGACTCTACAGCCTTGAGAAGGAGGCTTCGCTAAGTGCCGAGGAGGCCAAGCGCCTAAAGGAGGATAGGCTCTCACTCGAAGCAAACCTCAAGATGGCAGAGTATATATTGAGCTATCTCCACGATAGTGACCACTCGCTGATTCCCGCATCGACAGTCTCGATGAGCGGCGCATCACCAACCCTCGCAACGCAGATTGAGCAGTATAACACCAACCTACTATACTACCAGCGACTGCTGGGTGCTTCGAGCGAGAGTAACCCGATGATTATCGACCTCTCGAACCAGATTACGGTTGTTCGCAATGCCATAATATCCTCGTTAGAATCTCATATCGAGGGACTTAAGTTACAGATTGAGCAACTCTCGCACGAACAACTTATAGCCGACAAGCGCATACAGAGTTCCCCAACGAAGGAGAAGGAGCTACTCTCGAAGGCGCGTCAGCAGAAGGTGAAGGAGGAGCTATACATCTACCTCCTTACGAAACTCGAGGAGAATGCGCTGATGGGTGCTACGGCCGAGAGCAACGCACGCATAATAGACCGTGCCTATGGCAGCAACCAACCGATAAACCCCAGTGCCGTGGCGATAGTTGCAGTAGCCATCGTTATGGGCCTTCTCATCCCGATTGCCATCCTCTATCTGCGTGAGCGAATGAACACTATGGTGCGTACACGCCGCGACATAGACCAGGCGCTAACCATACCCTACTTGGGCGATATCCCCTACTACGATGGCGACAAGGGCAATGGCATTGTAGTACGTGAGACGAGCCGCGATGCCCTCTCCGAGTCGTTCCGTATACTTCGCACAAACCTCGGGTTTATGGCCGTAGATAGGGAGATAAAGGTTATTATGTCGACATCGTCGATACCCCATAGTGGCAAGACGTTTATCTCCACGAACCTCGCAATGACACTCGCAGCATCGGGGAAGCGAGTACTTCTTATAGATATTGACCTGCGTCGCCGCACACTCTCCAAGAGCCTCGGACACAGCAACGACCGCAGAGGGTTGACAAGCTACCTTACGGGCAGGCTCACATCGATAAACGACATTATCATACGAAGTAGCATAGAGCCAAACCTTGAGTTTATCTTCGCAGGCCCACAGCCCCCAAACCCTGCCGAGATACTACTCTCGGAGCGAATTGATACGCTTATCGGGGAGCTACGCCAACGCTACGACTACATCATCCTCGACAGCGTTCCTGCGATGGTGGTTGCCGATGCGGTGATTATAGATAGGCTAGTAGACCTCACGATATACGTTATCCGCGAGGGTAATCTCGACCGCCGTCATCTACCTGATATAGAGAGTCTTTACCACGAAAAGAAGTTCCGAAATATGTGCGTTGTGCTAAATGGTGTAACAGCCACAAAGCGCGGCTATGGCTATGGTTATGGCTATGGTTATGGATACCTCAACGACGAGGAGAAACCATCATCGTGGCAGCGCATCAAGAGCCTAATAAAGAGCAAAGCGTAGTATGAAACGAGGTTTGACAATTGCCATAGATTTCGATGGCACGTGCGTGGAGCACGACTACCCAGCAGTGGGTATGGATGTGGTGGGAGCGGCGGAGACACTGCGACAATTACAGGCCAAGGGGCATCGTCTGATACTCTATACTATGCGTTCGGGAGAGCTTCTCAGGGCGGCAGAGGAGTGGTTTCGGAGCCACAACATAGAGCTTTGGGCAATAAACGAAAACCCCGAACAGAGGGCGTGGAGCGCATCGCCAAAGGTATATGCCGACTACTACATCGACGACTCGGCACTCGGCACACCTATTATATATATAGATGGTGTGCCACGTCCTGTGGTCGACTGGACGAGGCTTCGTGAGTTATTGGAGTATAATAGGATTCTATAAAAGAGAATGGGGCGACTAACCCTCCCAGGATTAGCCTCCCCACTGTTTCTATGCGGTAATGCTACAATAGTAGTTGTACTTACGCATCACTTCATCGACATAGTTAATAGTCTGGCCGCTGCCGGTAAACTTACCACTCTTAACCACATCCAACTCATAATATGCTGGCTCGGACATAAGTTTCAAATAGCGGCTTACATCGCTCCACGCATTAGGGTTAGCACCCTCCGAGCGTGCCAAGCGACGTGCATCAAGAACGTGACCTATGCCCGCATTATAGCTGGCAAGGATGATGCTCATACGGTCAGCATAAGGTGTAGAGCTTGGCAAGCGGAGCATATCATCAAGCTCCGAGAGCAACATACCCGCAAGGCGGATGTTTGTCTCCGTATCGTCCAAAGACTCCACTGGCATATTAAAATGTCGTGCTACAACAGGGCGAATCTGCATAATACCCTTTGCACCACGTGACGACGACAGGTTTTCGATAAAGCGTGACTCGCTATATGCAATAGCACTCATCAATCGCCAATCCTGACCCTCCTCATTACCTACTTTGCGCATTATATTATCAAAGCGCGAAATTACACAAGGCAGTTCTACCGTCGCGGCATTCTGCTTCTCAAAGGCCTTATCAGCAGCTATAGCCTCCTCAACATTAGGAGTATCTATAGGACGTGCCTGGCCCAACTGTGACTCATATCCTGCCAATAGTGCAGCAGAAAGAATCACGAATGATACCTTTTTTAACATTGTTTAGCATTTTGTGGGCAGCTTATCGTGGGCAAAACACACCATTAGTCGTAGAACGACCACGAGATACCAAACTTGAACATACGTGGATTTAGTGGATAGTGAGCCACCTGGAAGTACTCACCATTACCAAATAGGTTCTGGTTTAGGTGTTGCAACTTAAGCAAAATACGCATACGCTTCCACTTCGCCGACAAAAAGAGATCGAGATATGGATAGTTTCCTATCCTAACCTCGCGCTGATTGTAGAAAGCCGAAAGTGCAGGATTGTAGCTTGGAGCGTAGTATGCCGTATTGAAACGGCCGTCCAAACCTATCTGCACACGTAACACATCGCGCACAACCCAGAACTCGTAGTAGTACGAGAGGAAGGCGCTGAAGAGTGGTACGGGAAGCACGCTCTCATTGGATGTGATTTGCACCAATGCCCTATGGTCTAAGTGGACTCCCGCAAAACGGAAATCCTTGCGAGCATACAAACTCGTGAGGCTCACATTTCCTGAATTCTGTGCCACGCGGCTATCAGCGCCATAGTACACCATATTGCCTATGACACCCTGCCAAGCACCCAGCTCAAGAGCTATGTCAGGAACCGAGAAGTTCACCTCGAAACGAGTTTCAGACTCCTTACCAAAGGAGTTAAACCACACATAGTGGTTTGAGAATAGATTCTCCTGCCAATAGGATGGCGTGCGAAGCTCCTGACTGAAGCTACCACGAAGAATCAAAGGAAGTTCACGAATATAGGCTCTAAGGGTGATATCAGCACCCAAAGATAGATCTCCACCACGATATCCCGAAGGGTAGTACTTTGCATTTACACCCCAATCGGCATAGCGTTTTATCTTACCACCCGTGGCACCATACACATACCACGAAGTGCGTTTATCGCGAGTCATACCACCTCGGAGGTAATCCTCGAGGCGCAAATAGGAGTAGGTATGAAGGTCCACACCGATACCTGCATCAATAGTCGACACCACACCATCACGGTCCCAAGGCTGCAACTGCACGAAGACTTTATTCGAGAGCAGACGCTCCGAGATAGAGTCGCGCGTGGTCTCGGGGTCGATAAACCAATCGTCGTAGTACGACAAATCTCTCAACGGCTCCCACTTCTCGGTCTCCTCGTTATAGTGGCCACGCTGGTTGGTATACGTACCGCGCTTATCTCTATAAATCTTCGACCAGGTGTTATACTCGAGCTGATGACCTACGTACACCGCAGGGATATCAGCCAACGAGAAGTCATACTCCGTAACACGCTGCAACGGAATGGCAATAGCCTGCTTAATGAAGAGGGCGTTGTTGCGATAGGTATTCTGCGCCTCCGACGATGAGAGTCGCATAGGCACACCCGAAGGCATCTCAAATACCGTATCGGCGATAGCCCACTCACCTACCACACCACCATTCTCGCGTGCCTCAATCTTATTGTTCATATACGCCGCGTGAACCGAATAGCGCTTACCCGTATATGCCACACCCACCGAGAGGTTATGGTTCTTGGTGCGCTGCCACTCGTAGAGGCCCATCGTACCACGTGACTTATAGTTGACGTTGAAGGAGAGCGATGGCGAGACATTCTGCGAATGGACAATCTCGAAATGCTCTTCACGATAACGCTTCTGTCCCGACTCCAAGTAGGTCATATTCGTAAGCGCAGTCTTACCATTGTAGAACGGCACGTTGTCGATACGCGAGGTATAGGCATCGTAGCTGCGGGCAAAGATAAAGTCAGCATCCTGACGGCGGTCAAACCAGTTGACAGCCTGTGAAGATTGTCCGAGGCCTCCGAGTGCCATATCACCCACACCCTTGCGATAGAAGACATAGTCCAAGCGCCAATCAGCGAGTGTGGTATCCAGTGGCATAATATTCACACGGTTATAGTGCGTGTCGACGGTCCACTTCCAGTTCTTGAGCGCACGCACCGTATCCGAGAAGTAGTACGACTCCAAGGCTCTGCGCTCACGTCTTTTGCCCGTCTCGGTGGTATCGGCAACCTCGCCCTCCATACCCTCTTCGCCCTCCATCATTCCGGTATTATCCATACCAGGGATGCCGGCGCCGAACATATCATTACCCTGACCGCCACGCTGTGCGCGAGCCAACGATGCAGCATCGAGCTGGGCATACGCAACGTGTGGTAACAAGAGTGCTACCACCGCGCTAAGGAGTATGACCTTCAACCACTGCATCTTAAGCCCAATTTATTCGTTACGACCCACGAACAACCATCTGAGTGTCGACACCACGATATAGAGAACGATAATCGACAACACAGCGTATGTAGGAACTAAAATAATAATCAACAACGACACCAAAATAAAGCCATAGCGAAGCTCATTACCACGCCATCCGAAGCCCTTGAACTTGAGGGCAAACATACGGATAGGGCTGATAAGAAGCGCCGCAGCAGCGATGCTTATTGCGAGGATATGCTCCTGATAGAGAGCCACACTACCCTGCTCATACAACATTGCTAACGACAACAACATCAGCGCATTAGCAGGCGTAGGCAAGCCACAAAACTCGGTCGCCTGCGTAGTGTCGATATTGAACTTCGCGAGGCGCAACACCGAGAATGCCGCGATGATAAGCACCACATACGAAGCATATCCCATCCACACCGCATTAAGGCCATAGAACGATGTTGTGTGGATATAGATATCGTACATCACCACCGCTGGCACAACGCCAAAGGTCACATCGTCGGCCAACGAGTCGAGCTGCACGCCGAGTGGCGACTGCTGCTTCATAAGGCGTGCCACAAAGCCATCGAAAAAGTCGAAGACCGAAGCGGCGATGATAAGCCAAAACGCTGTCTCGTAGGCGTGATAGCGGAGTGTCACGATGAGTGCCACAACGCCCGCCAAAAGATTGCAGAGCGTGAGCAGGTTTGCTGGCGTGAAGAGCCTGATGTTTTTAACCTCGTTCATAGTTTTGTCCTAAAAATTTTCGATATTTTGGCACGGTAATAGTTTTTAAAAGTGCCAAATATTTTGCAAAGATACAAAAATAATTTTATCTTTGTGTAAATTTTATAAAATTTAAGAGACAAAAAGCAATGAAGAGTAATCGCTATTGTGTAATTATGGCGGGTGGCATAGGCACACGCTTCTGGCCAATGAGTCGCAAAAAGTGTCCAAAGCAGTTCCTCGACATACTCGGCACGGGACGTTCGTTCATCCGTCATACATTCGAGAGATTTGCCAATATTATCCCAATAGAGAACTTCATAGTAGTAACAAATAAGAGCTATAAGGAGCTTGTGATGCAGCACATCCCAGAGCTTACCGAGGAGCAGATTCTCTGTGAGCCAATCGGTCGCAATACGGCACCCTGCATCGCTTATGCAGCCTATACACTGCTTAAGAAAAATCCAAATGCCGAGATGGTCGTTACACCATCTGACCACCTCATACTCAACGAAGTAGAGTTCACGCGCGTTGTCGAGAGTTCGCTCGAATTTGTGCAATATCGCAACGCCCTGATGACCATCGGCATCCAGCCCACACGCCCCGAAACAGGCTACGGCTATATCCAGAAATCGAACCTTGAAGAGATATGCAAGGTGAAGTGTTTTACCGAGAAACCTAACCGCGAAATGGCCGAGGCATTTTTGGAGTGTGGCGAATTTTTATGGAACTCTGGAATCTTCATCTGGAAGGTTCGCGACATCATCGAGGCTTTCGAGAAGCATCTACCAAATCACGCTGCGTTGTTTAGCAATATCTCGGAGCTTCTCGGCACCGCACGCGAGGAGCAGGCCATAGCTGAAGTGTTCTCGGAGTGTCGTGCAATCTCCATTGACTATGGTGTGATGGAGATGGCCGACAACGTCTACGTACACTGCGGCGACTTCGGTTGGAGCGACGTGGGAACGTGGGGTTCGATATACCAGCACTCGCGCAAGGACAAGTACGCCAACGCGATGAGCAGCGACAAAATTAAGGTTTACGACACTCGTAACTCGTTGATTACCATACCAGAGGGGAAAATCGCAGTAGTAAGCGGACTGAAGGATTATATCGTTGTCGACACGCCCGACGTACTGATGATTTGCCCTATGAGCGACGAGCAGAACATCAAGAGTTTCATCGAGGATGTAAAGTTCGACATCGGCGATAAGCATATCTAAACCGCCAAGCGGCAACACATAAAATTGCAAAATAGAGTAAGGGTGTTCACTTTCGAGGTGGGCACCTTTTTTTTCACGATGCAAAGTGTAAAATGAGTATTGCGAGGGCAGGCGTAACGGCAAAGCAGCCTTGTTAGGCAACTTTTGTGGATAAAATGTTATAAACAAACCCTTCGCCCCCTCTTATTTCTATGAAATAATATCTATTTTTGCACGTTGAGTAGTTATAACCCCACCAAAGGTGAGGTGTTTGCATTTAGATTGCAACTTTAACATTACGAAAATAAGAATAAAAACATATTGATATGAAGAAAAAGGAGAACGAATTTGATGATTTGGGACTTGTCCCAGAGCTCTTCGATGGCAAGCACCAGGTGATACCTATCATCTCTGGTGGCGATGACACCATTGAGGATGTTACACTACCAGAGGTATTGCCAATCCTCACACTCCGCAGCTCGGTAATCTTCCCTGGCTCGGTAACCCCAATCACCGTAGGTCGCGCGAAGTCTATCGCATTGGTACGCGCCGTAGAGGCTGCAGATGGTCTTCTTGGTGCTGTGCTTCAGACCGACAGCTCGATTGAGGACCCACAGCCTAACGATATGCACAAGGTAGGTACGTCGGCACGCATCCTCAAGATTTTGGAGATGCCTAATGGCAACCTCACCGTAATCCTCTCGGGTTTGGAGAAGATTGAGGTTGGCGAGTATATCTCTACACAGCCATACTTCAAGGCCACCGTAACCCCTATTCAGGATAGCACTCCCGACGCGAAGAACGTGGAGTTTATGGCCCTTGTGGACTCTATCAAGGAGGTTGCGCTCAACATCATCAACATCTCGCAGTCGATGCCAAAGGAGGCTGCGTTTGCCATTAAGAACCTCGATTCGAGCCGCGCTATCGTGAACTTCATCTGCTCGAATATGGACCTTACCGACGATGACCGTCAGTATCTCCTTGAGGCTCCTGGACTCCTCGCACGCTCACGCCGCCTGCTTGAGATTTTGATTCGCGAGCAGCAGTTGGCAGAGCTTAAGAACGATATTCAGAATCGCGTGAAGCGCGACATAGATAAGCAGCAGAAGGACTACTACCTCCAGCAGCAGATGCGTGTTATTCAGGATGAGCTTGGCGACGGTATGGATGCCGACGTGGAGCGTCTTCGCGAGGCTGCCAAGGAGAAGAAGTGGTCGCAGGCTACGGCCGAGTTGTTCGAGAAGGAGGTTGCAAAGCTCGAGCGCCTCAACCCTGCGGTTGCGGAGTACTCAGTACAGATTAACTACCTTCAGCTTATGCTCGACCTTCCTTGGGATGTGATGACCGAGGACCACCTCGACCTTACAGCCGTTAAGGCGCAGCTCGACAAGGACCACTT
>JADBON010000172.1:0-3728 GCA_015656305.1 Alistipes sp. | reverse complement strand
GATTGGGTGATGTCGATACCTATCAACTGCTCCTGACGCTCATTAAACTCACCGAAAATCGTCAGTAGCGTGGTATTCTTCGCCCCAACACCGAGAAATTCGTCACGCAGTATCTGTGGCGTTACAATCTCGCCCGCCTCGGTGAGGTTTTGGTAGAGCGAGATAAGTCGAGAGTTTATGCTCTCCAAGTAACGATTGATGCGAATAGCCTCTGGTGAGCGACCTTTGGCTCGGCTCGATTTACCGTCCCAGATTGCAACGGGAACACGCATCTTAATACTGAACGCCACATGCTCTCCATTTATTGATACACGCGCGGTGAGGGGCATTGTACCGTCTTGATTTACGGCATTTGCTCGCCCGTAGAAAAGGATTCTGAATGTACTTTTCATCTGATAGTGGTTTTTAATGAGTTTGACTTCGTTTTTTGACGCATTTGGCGTACAAGAAAAGTATAGGTAAACCACAGACAGAAAGTTTGTTAACCACTCCAACCGTTACATAGATTCATTGCAACCGTTACATAAAACCAAAAACAGGTTAATTTGTAACGGTATGTAACACTATGTACAGCGGAAAGGGGTATTTTCGGGGGCTTGAACTTACGGACAGGACACAATAAAACCTCTCTGAAACAGCGTTTCAAAGAGGTTTTGCATTACTTTGTCCTTTTTATTTTGGACTCTTGGAGCGGAAAACGAGACTCGAACTCGCGACCCCAACCTTGGCAAGGTTGTGCTCTACCAACTGAGCTATTTCCGCAACACTAACATCTTAAAATTTTACGACTACAACCTTTTCGATTGCGAGTGCAAAGGTACTACAAATTTTTTATTCTCCAAATTTTTTCGCAACTTTTTTTAAAGAAAATTAAAACTTTTTTTTGCGCCACACTGAAATCGCGGTACATTATTCTGCGATGAATATTGATACACAGTGCATTATGCGTGTGCGTGGGATAAATAAAAAAGTTTGAAAAATTTTAAGTTTTTTTAGAGAAAAATCGCTCCAAATGCTGTTTTTCCTAAGTTTTGCGAAAATCAGGTTGTCGGAAATTTTGCAAAAAAGTGGAATTATGCCTCAAATTTTATAGAATTTCCCTGCAAATTCTTCGCAAGCTACCCTAAAAGTTGTCGCAAATATGGAATAAATTCGTTGCAACGCACAAAAAAAACTGCTATTTTTTCTCTATTTCGAGCTGCTGGCGAACAGATTCTTCGTGGATAGCGCTAAAAATTTGGTTGATAAAACTACGTGAAAGGCCCATAAATGCGGCGCGTGCCTCGGCAGATTGAAGCAATTCGTTGTATCTGTCGTGCTGCACAACCGCCATCGCGTGCTGCTGTTTGTAGTGTCCAATCTCGCGTGCCACGTCCATACGCTCGGCAAGAAGCTCGATGATGCGGCTGTCGATAGTGTCGATATGGGAGCGATAGTCGCTCAGAACATTCGATTCTACGGGTGTACGGCGCAATTTAAGCGCGTTTAGCATCTCGCGTAGGGTTGCGGGCGTAATCTGCTGTACAGCGTCGCTAAGCGCCTCGTCGGGGCAATTGTGGCACTCTATCATTAGTCCCGAGAATCCGAGGTCGAGAGCCTGCTGCGAGAGTTGTGCTACAAGGTCGCGGCGACCACCGATATGGCTGGGGTCGGAGAGGATTTGTAGGGTAGGGATGCGGCGATGTAGCTCGATAGGCACCGACCAATGTGGGGCGTTGCGATATTGCGATGTCTGGTGAGTGCCGAAGCCACGATGCACGGCGGCGATGCGTCTTACGCCACTGTTATATATACGCTCTATTGCGCCCACCCAGAGGTCCACGTCGGGTATTACGGGGTTTTTCACTATGACAGCGGTGTCGACACCCTTCAGGGCATCGGCAATCTGCTGCGTTGCGAAGGGGTTTGTCGTGGTGCGTGCGCCAATCCACACGCCATCCATACCCGCCTCGAGGGCATACTCAAGGTGTTCGGGTGTTGCGACCTCGGTAATAACATTAAGCCCATACTCCTGCTTGGCCTCACGTAGCCACGCCAGAGCCTCACGTCCTATGCCCTCAAACGAGCCAGGTTTGGTGCGGGGTTTCCACACTCCAGCGCGTAGCACCTTAACCCCCATAGCCGCAATGTCGCGGGCGGTGGCAAGTAGTTGGCTACGGCTCTCGGCGCTGCAAGGGCCAGCGATGTATAGAGGCTCGGAACACTCCGAGAATATAGGCTTAATGTCGTTCATTTTCGGTAGATTTTACTCCTCGACGATTGTGATTGAAAGGATAAGGTCGCCAGGGCGGATATCGTCGATAACATCCACACCCTCGATAACCTTACCGAAGCAGGTATGTCGGCCGTCGAGGTGCTGGGTGTTCATACGGTTGTGGCAGATGAAGAACTGCGAGCCGCCGGTGTTAGGGCCACGATGAGCCATCGAGAGTACGCCACGGTCGTGGTACTGACGCTCGGCGCGTGTCTCACAAGGGATAGTATATCCTGGGCCTCCTGTACCATCACCCTTTGGGCAGCCACCCTGAATCACGAAGTCAGGGATAACGCGGTGGAAGCATAGTGCATCGTAGAAGTGGCTCTCGGCGAGCTTCACGAAGTTATCAACGGTGATAGGGGTCTCCTCGGCATAAAGCTCGGCCTTCATATCACCCTTTTCGGTAGAGATAATAGCGTATTTCATAGTCTATATATTTATATATATGCAAAGATAGTGATTTGTATCGAGATATCAACACTTGGGGCGCTATTTGTTCTGCATACTTTACAAAAACAAAAAACACCCCAAACGGAGTTTGAGGTGTTTCGTGTTATTATAAGGTGAGTATCTTACTCAACGTACTCGTATGGCTTAGATGCTGGTGCACCACCCTCTTCAAGTGCGCAGTATGCTGTGTTAGCAACTTCCCAACGGCCCTGAGCATCCTTTGCAGAAACGATTACAAGAACACCCATCTTCTCCCAGTTCCACTTTGTAGATGTGATAGGGAGCTGGAATGCGCAATCGTAAGTCTGACCAGCCTCAAGAACGCCGATTGACTCACCAGAGATGTTTGCCTTTGAGTACTCGCCAGAGATGTTACGAAGTGCGAAGTCGTAAATCTTGTGGTAATCCTTTGTAGCACCAGACTGACTAGGGCTATAGATACCGCTCTCGAGCAACCAAGCAACAACCTTGTACTCCTGTGCTACAGCAGCCTTAACCTGTGCAGCGCAGTAGATTGTTGTGTTGTCACCTGCAACTGCCAATGAGATACCTGCGTCAGCGCCATCCTCCTTGATGTAGCTCATAAGAGCGTTAGTGAATGCTTGTACAGAACGCTGCTCGATCTTACCGCAGTAGAAGTTAAGACGTACATCTGGGTAGCCAGTAGGGCCGTGGAACTGATTTACCTTGTTAGCAGCATCAGAGTTTGCAGGGTCACCGCTTGCGAAACTACCAGCGTGAACAGTAACTTCGTTGTAGTGCTTGTGAGCATCTGTTTTAGCAAGGCTACGGAATACATCAACTACAGAAGGACAGTAACCGCAGTTAACACCAGTGTGGTCGATGAACAAACCACGGTGGTTGAATGCAAGGTTCTCTGGCTCTGGGTCAGAAGGAATCTCTGGCATCTGAGCCAAAACAGTGATAGTTACGTTGTTAGATGACTCTGCACCGATAGTAGCGTTGAAAGTGTAGCTACCAGATGCCTCTGGAGTGAATGGGTTAGAAACCTTATCGAGGT
>JADBON010000220.1:0-3004 GCA_015656305.1 Alistipes sp. | reverse complement strand
GCCCATCATAAAGTCGTTGTAACGCAAATCGGCGGTTATGTATAGGTCGGCCTCGGCAGCCAAAGCCTCATTAATAAGCGAGCGGCCAGCACCTGTACATATCGCCACACGGCGCACCATCATCTCCTCCGAAGGGATATCGCTATAACGTATCGCACCAACATCGAAGATACTCTTCACACGCGACAAGAGCGCCTTAACATTCTCTGGTCGTGACAACACGCCTACCACTCCATAGCCCACCGCAGGGTTATCGCGGCGTGGCTCAAGCACTGTCATAGCATCGAGGCCAATCATCGAGCCCACCTGCCAACTCATACCATTTACCGTGCTATCGAGATTCGTGTGACAAGCATACAGCGCAATGCCACTACGTATAGCACGCTCCACACAACGCTCCACATACGTTGCCGAGTTTAGACGCTTCAACGGGGCAAAGATTATCGGGTGGTGTGTAATGATAATATCACAACCCTCCTTCTCTGCCTCGTCCAACACCTCCTCGGTAACATCCACCGCAAGGAGCGCCTTGTGTACCTCGTCATCAAGACGACCTACGACAAGGCCCGAATTATCATAGTCTGCTTGCAATGCCAAAGGTGCAAACTCCTCGATTGCAGCAGCTATATCTCTAATCTTCATCGCGTTATAAGTTTAGAATAGTGACTGCTCGTAGAATGGGAATAGCTCCTTCTCCTCGCTCTTCTTTGGCTTACGGCGACGTGCCACACTCTGCTGCTCCTCAGCTGGTTCAACAACCTTACGTGGACGGCCGCGACGCTTTGGCTGTGGCTCCTCGGCTGGCTCCTCTACCGCTGGTTCAGGAGTTGTAACGCCCTCCACAACCTCAGCTTTAGCCTCGCTCTCCACATCCGAGATAAGCTCCGACATAGCCTCAATAGGTGCCTCATACTCCACTGGCGAGTTATCACCCAACGACTCACGCACCTCCAAAAGCATAGCACGAATATTCTGCAAACGCTCCAAGATAGAGACATCACGCTGCACGCTCTTTCCACGGCGCTTCATCGCCATATTCGCACCCTCGAGAGTCATACCCTTCTCCTTAACGAGGTGATATATAAGTTTCAAATTCTCAACATCCGAAGCGGTAAACATTCTATTACCCTTCTTATTCTTATGAGGTCGAATGCAGTCGAATTTCGACTCCCAATAGCGGATGAGTGATGCGTTTACATCAAACATCTCGGTTACCTCACCCATCGAATAAAGTAGCTTTGCCATATCTACACTTATTTATAAGTTTAATATTCTCAAATCCTTGGGATACATATTGTTACAACGTGCGCCAATACGCTTGATAAAACCTATGGCAACACCCTTGTAAGTAACAACATTCACACCCTCGCTAAACTGTTTAGCATCAATATCCTGTCTACGCAAGTAGTTCTGCGCATCCTCCAACGATCGTTCCACCTCTGGAACAACATCCCTGTTACGACCCACAAAGAGCGCCAACGAGTGTTCAGGCTTCATCGTACCCTTGAAAATCTGTCCCATAGCAACACCAGAGTAGACCACAGAAAGTGACTCCGAAAGCTGTGTAACATCCTCCATCACCGCACTACTATAGCCATATACTATATCTCCCACACATCTGAAACTCATTGATTTAGCATCATCCACCCAACGTGATACTTCAGCTAAATTCTTGCTCTGCAACGCGGTAAACACCTTACGTCGTCCCTTTGGTGTACGGCGCTTTGCTATACCCTCGGCCTTACACGCCACAGCAGCAAAGAATCCCTCACCACGTGCGCTATGAGGATAGAAATGGAAACACTGGAATGTACCTATATCACTACGTATAATACCCCACTTATCCTCCGTCTCAACTCTCTCCGCAGCGACAATCTCATCACCATACTCCTCCACAAGCCAACGCACAACGCCCTCATCCTCACGGTCATTGAAGGTACAGGTGCTATATATAAGTTTGCCTCCTGGGCGCAATGCTCGCCACGCCTCAGCAAGGATATCACGCTGACGTGCCACACACTGCTCCACAGATGCTGGTATCCACTCCTCGCGTGCCTCATCCATCTTGCGGAACATACCCTCGCCCGAGCAAGGAGCATCCACCGCAACAACATCAAACCACTGCTCGAAGGCTCCAATATGTTCAGGTTCGTTGCACGTAACAACGACATTTCCCATACCCCATCGCTGCACATTGTCCGAGAGCGCCAACGTACGGCCACGATTTATATCGTTCGCCACCACAAGGCCCTCGCGACCAACCAACGATGAATAGACCGTAGTCTTACCACCTGGCGCAGCACACATATCCAACACTCGTCCCCCCTCAAGGTTATCCTGACGAAGAATGTGTGCCACAAACTGCGACGAGGCCTCCTGCACGTAGTAAGCACCACCGTGCATCAACGGGTCGAGCGTGAACTGTGGACGCTCGGCGAGGTATCGGCCATTTGGCGACCACCCTATTGCCTCGCCCTCGAAGACCTCTGCGGGCTTGGCAGGGTTAACCCTTATCGACACCTCGGCAGGGGTATCAAGAGCCGAGAATAATCTCTCCGCCTCGTCACCCAGCATCTCACGCATCGAGCGCACAAACTCCTCTGGAAGTGGTCTTGCCATTGATTATCTAACGTATTACTTTAACTATAACTGTCTTTTACCAGTACACATCTCCTCCACCGAAGCACAGATACGGTCGATAATCTCGGGATTAGCCACGAAATCATCAACATCCTTATCCACAACAAGCACACGGCCCTCGTAGATATTCTCTATCCAGTTGTTGTACTTCTCATTCAGGCGGCTCAAATAATCCTCATCGATATTCTGCTCATACTCCCTGCCGCGCATCTTAATCTGCGAAATAAGCGTAGGGACACTCGCCTTGAGGTATATCAACACATCGGGCTTTGGCAGAAGCGCCTGCTCGATATTAAACATCTTCATATAGGTGTCGAAGTCGCGGCTCGCCATAAGTCCCATAGAGTGGAGATTATCGGCAAAG
>JADBON010000051.1:0-6871 GCA_015656305.1 Alistipes sp. | reverse complement strand
TGGATACTCCCATAGGCGTTGATGCAAAGATAATAATTTTAAATGTTAATTCAAAATTTATGCAAGGAATTGCATCGTATCTACCCCATCGGCATAGTCACTTAACTGGGGATACTGCGCCCTACCGAATGGCACACAACCTTCGATATCGAGGTGCGACACCACGCACTGAAGCTCCTCGTGATGCTCCCTTATCCAGCCACGAACCTCCTCCAAATCTGAATAACGACACACCGTAACTTCGGCCAATGAGGTTGGGAACGCAGCACCCTCAACCGCAAGAAAAGCCCCATAGTCGCTATACGCACGGCGTTGAAGGGTATATAATGCACGACGCTGCGCTACGTTATTTCGAAGTTTTGGGTTTTGCGCTTCGCTTTTTGCGAGCCTCAACTCATAACCCTCGGGAAGGAAGAGCATCGACACCGAGCGGCAGCCAAGCCCCGAATAGGAGGTTATATCCTCGACAAGCCCCTGCAGCTCCTCGGCACTCTCCTCTCCATCAAGCACTGCAACAGAGTGACGGCTACCACGAAGCAGATGGCGTGTACCCTCGAAATGGGTGCGGAAGTAGGCATTTGCCTCATCGCCACCCGTTGCGATTGCCA
Source organism: Alistipes sp. (assembly GCA_015656305.1). Taxonomy (GTDB): domain Bacteria; phylum Bacteroidota; class Bacteroidia; order Bacteroidales; family Rikenellaceae; genus Alistipes. The sequence continues at coordinate 6,263 of JADBON010000051.1, read as the reverse complement.
TATCGTACTTCGTATCTTTATCGTAGGCGTATATCTCGACGTTCGGGTTTATATCTCGCAGAAGGTCAATGACATACTCCATCATAACTCTATCCTTACTCGAAGGCTTCACATAGGCCTTATGTCCGCTACAAAGCACACATAAAAGGTCGAAAAAGCCAACCAAAGGGATATTTCCCGCCATAATAATCGCCACACGCTGCGGCATTGATGTTGGAGTATATCGCGCGAGCCACGCCGAGAGTTTATCTCTATCGAGCATCTCCAAGCGTATGGCATCCACAGCACTCAGAATATCGCGCTCCGTAAACCAAGGGTTCTGCGCCATAGCACGCTCCATAACCTCACGCGAAGTGTGATCGCCGCCGAAATCACGAAGACGCGCACCAAGCTCCACAAACATCTCCACCACTGCACTCATACCCTACTTCTGCGACTCGATTATTGATATAACATCCTCGATTTGTGGCACACTAACGCCATCTTTAACAAGCACTCGCTTCTGAGCATCAAGAAGATATAAGGATGGAATGGCATTAAGGTTATAGAGGCTTTCGCTCGAGATAACCATACCATCATCATAGGCATTTATCCACTTTGCAGGCATCTGCGCAAGGTAGTCACGCCACGCAACGATATCATTATCAGGATAGACCGACAACACCTTCAACTCCCCCATCTCCATCATCTCGTTGAGCAGCGGCGAGGCTGTAATCTCATTAATTATCTCCCTACACATTGGGCAGCCAGGGTTGGCAAACATCAAGATAGTATATGGCGCATCAATATCATAGAGGCGCGATTTACGGCCATCACGAAGCGTATAGACGAAATCGTTAGCCGCCATACCTATGCGATTCTTTCGCGCCACCTCGAGGTCATACATCGGCGCTATGCGATCATACTCATCCAAGAGTGGCGACTCGAGAATCTGCTCAAGAACAGGAATATAATACTCGTCGTTGCGGTAAGGCGAGTTAGGGTCGTGAAGCACCGCCTCGGTAACCATAGCAAAGAAGTCCAACACGGGACGGCTCTCCGAAGCACGCTTTATCAAGTTACGAAGTAGCGAGTCAGCCTTATATGGTGGAATAACCACCACATAGTCGCTCATAGCATATATGATATCCACCGTATCATAGGCAATAACAGCACTATCAGCAGCAAAATCAAAGTCATCCCAATAGTGCTCCACCATAGCCTCGTACTCCGCCTGGTTGCGTACGGTATAGATACCCGCCTCTACGCTACGCTTCATAGTGCGCGTACCAGGAGCATAGCTCTTCTCCTCTACCCTATCCTCCGCCTTTGGACTAACGCCACCACACTGCGACAACGCCACAGCACACAACACTGCAAATATGATATTTAGAACTCTCATCTTCGGATATTTAAAAAAAGAGCGCCTCGCGAAAGGAAGCGCTCTGAATATTTACTACATTCTCTCTGGAACGTTGATTCCCAAAAGCGACATCGCAGAGCGAATTACACGTGCCACCTCCGATGCAAGCATCAAGCGCAAGGCACGAACCTCGGTGCGCTCCTCCTTAAGAATCGAGTGGTCGTGGTAGTAGCCATTGAACTGCTTTGCAAGGTCGTAGGCATACGCCGCAATTACCGATGGTGCAAACTGCTGGCCCGCTACACGTACCGTTGCTGGGTACTCCGACAAAGCCTTGATAAGCTCAATCTCCTCTGGGAGAAGCTCTGCTTTAGCGTAACCCTCGGTTGTGATACCCGACTCCTCGGCCTTACGCAAGATAGAGCGGATACGAGCGTGGGTATACTGGATAAATGGGCCTGTGTTACCATTGAAGTCGATAGACTCACGTGGATCGAAGAGCATAGTCTTCTTTGGGTCCACCTTGAGGATGAAGTACTTTAACGCGCCAAGACCAACCATCTCCGAGATTGCTGCAGCCTCCTCTTCTGAAACGCCATCGAGCTTACCCAACTCCTGTGACATCTCGCGTGCTGTACCTACCATATCGGCAATCAAGTCATCAGCATCTACGACAGTACCCTCACGTGACTTCATCTTACCCTCTGGCAACTCAACCATACCGTAAGAGAGGTGGAAGATATTGTCGCTCCACTCATAGCCGAGCTTCTTCAACACAAGCTTCAACACCTGGAAGTGGTAGTTCTGCTCGTTACCAACAACGTAAATCATATCGTCGAGGCTATTCTCCTCGAAGCGGCTGAGGGCAGTACCCAAATCCTGAGTCATATATACTGATGTGCCATCGCCACGAAGAAGGAGCTTCTGGTCAAGGCCATCAGCCTCGAGGTCAATCCATACCGAGTTATCCTCCTTGCGGAAGAATACACCCTTCTGAAGACCATCCTCCACAAGACTCTTACCCAAGAGATAAGTCTGCGACTCGTAGTATACCTTATCGAAGTCTACGCCCAACGCCTTGTAAGTTACGTCAAAGCCCTCGTATACCCAGCCATTCATAGTCTCCCACAATGAGTACACCTCCGAGTCCTTTGCCTCCCACTTACGCAACATCTCCTGCGCTGCAACCATAATATGAGCCTTCTTCTTTGCCTCGTCCTCCGACATACCCTCGGCAACGAGAGCCTTAACCTCCGCTTTGTAATGCTTGTCGAACTCCACGTAATACTTACCTACGAGATGGTCACCCTTCATACCTGATGACTCTGGAGTCTCGCCACCACCATAGAGCTGCCAAGCAAGCATTGACTTGCAAATGTGAATACCTCGGTCGTTAACCAAGTTTACCTTGATGACGTTGTGACCATTAGCCTTCAAAATTGTTGCTACAGAGTAACCAAGGAGGTTGTTGCGGATGTGTCCGAGGTGGAGTGGCTTGTTGGTATTAGGCGATGAGTACTCAATCATAATGGTACGTCCCGAAGGCTCTGCCATACCAAAGTTCTCGGTTGCCACAATCTCCTCAAAGCGTGATGCCCAGAACGAAGCATCCACAACGAGGTTCAAGAAGCCCTTGATGACGTTGAAGCCACGAATCTCTGGTGTTGTAGCCACAATCTTCTCACCGAGCTCTGTTGCTGTAGCCTCTGGCGACTTCTTCGAAGCGCGGAGCAATGGGAACACCACAACGGTGTAGTCACCCTCGAACTCCTTACGAGTCTTCTGTATCTGAATATTATCGCTTACGCCGTACAACTCCTGGGCTGCACGTGCCACGACACTAGAAATAAACTCTTCGATATTAACCATACTTATATTTATAAATAACTTTCCAAACCGCAAAGGTACGTTTTCTTTATCAAACTTTCACCTTTTTTCGGTAAAATTTTCATACCTTTGCCTAATAATTTTCTTTCTTTATGAAGATTGCAGATATCGAGCTGGGTAATCAGCCACTATTTTTAGCCCCTATGGAGGATGTCACCGACCCCTCGTTCCGCTATATGTGCAAGAGGTTTGGTGCCGATGTTGTATATACGGAGTTCATCTCGTCGGATGGTCTTATCCGCGATGCGTGGAAGTCGCGTGCGAAGCTCAACATCGCTGATTATGAGCGTCCTGTGGGTATTCAAATCTACGGCCACTTGATAGAGCCAATGGTCGAGGCGGCACGTATCGCCGAGAGCGCAAACCCCGATATTATCGACATCAACTTCGGATGTCCCGTAAAGAAGATTGCGGGACGTGGCGCAGGTTCGGGTATGATGAAGGACCCCGACCTTATGGTGGAGATGACACGCCAGATTGTGCGTGCGGTGAACAAACCCGTAACGGTAAAGACACGCCTTGGCTGGAGCGATGAGATGAAAAACATCGAGGAGATAGCACTCCGCCTTCAGGATGTTGGTATTGCAGCCCTCACGATTCACGGCCGTACCCGTGCGCAGATGTATCGTGGCGAGGCTGATTGGACACTTATCGGAAAGATTAAGAACGACCCACGAATCACGATTCCGATTATCGGAAATGGCGATGTGGACTCGGCAGTAAAGTGTAAGGAGATGTTCGACCGCTATGGCGTGGATGGCGTGATGATTGGCCGCGCGACGTATGGCCGTCCGTGGATTTTCCGCGAGTGTCGCCACTATCTTGAAACAGGTGAGTTACTCCCACAACCATCTGTCATAGAGCGCGTTGCAATTGCAAAGGAGCATCTCGCAAAGTCATTAGAGGTGAAGGGCGACAGAGTGGGAATCTTGGAGATGCGCCGCCACCTTACCAACTACTTTAAGGGCCTCCCCGATTTCAAGCAGACACGCCTAAAACTCGTGACATCGTTCGACACCGAGGAGATTCTCTCGACACTGGACTACGTTGCAGAGCGTTGGGGAGATTTCGATATGCGCGAGGCTGTTCCAGCACCTCTATCGCACGATATTTAGGACAGAAAAATAGCGTTAACGGCCATTCGTTAACGCTACTTTTTTTACAATGCCGACAACAACTGGGCAACGATAACACCCAGATGATTGCCAAGCGCATAACCCACGATGCCCGCACCAAGACCTGTAATCAGCGCCTTACGATTCTGCATCACCGCAGCAACCATAGGCACAAACGGCGGCGAGTTTATAAATGCCACCGAGGTGATGGTCATAGAATCGGCATCAACCCTCAGCACACGGCATATAATAGCGTGAACAAAAAGCGACACAAAGACCACGAAGAACATATAGGCGATAAGGTTAACACCCTCCGAGATATCGAGTTTCGAGAAGTCGGCCATAGAGGCAATCGCAAGGCTGAAAACATAGATTAGATACATTCCAATATCGTAGCTACGCTCCATATTTCGCACACGCTCAACAAACGAAAGCGCAACACCTAACGTGGTGAGCATCAGGATAAAGACCACCATAAACCAGCTCTCTGGAACAAGGAACGCAACGCCACCCGACAGTGCCACAACACCCAACGTAACACCAACTATTGCACCCAACTCCTTCAAGCCCTGACGTGTAAAGAGTCCCGCATAAGGAGCGCTCTTCTGCTTGGCCATTGAGTCCGCCATAAGCTCCTCATCCTGAACCTCCGCACGGCGACTCTTCTCACCAAAAAGGCGACGGAATAGACGAATACCGCAGCTGAACAAGAAAACAAAATAGAGGAACGAGATTACGATATCGTAGGAGTTTACGAGCGTGAAGGTAAAACTATCAATCTGGAATATGGTTTGAAGCGCCGCGGCATTGATGGTACCACCTGTATACATTCCCGAGATTATACCTCCCACTGCAGCACCCTCTGGCACCTTGCTACCAAAGAGCAAGTAGCCACCTACAACCGCCACTACGACCGACAAAAAACCACTTATGCAGACCTTGAATTGCAACGCCAACTCGCTACGCGAGAAGCTACAACCAAAGAGCATCATTGGAATCGCCAACGGCACCATAACATTCGGAAGCAACTCCTGCAAAACGAGCATCTCCGAGGGCAGTATGAAGGCGTTACCCACAATCATACCTATGGCATAAAGCACCATTATAGGGCCAATCTTACCCAGCAGCGGAAGACAGCGGCAGAGCCACAACACAATCGCGGGAGTAGCCAAATAGAACAATAATGCAACGATGTAGTTTAATATTGTCATACGGTATCGGGTTAATTATGTTCGGAATCGTGATACAAATATATTCTATTTTTCAGCGTTTCCGATAAGTATATATACGTATTAATACTTAAAAAGGGTATATTTCTCAACTGAAGATAGAAGTTTTTAAATTTTTTTTAATATATTTGTATGTTGGAATATGGTCAACGCCATACCAATTTTATCTCAAAATCGAAAAAAAGAGAGAGACACAATTATTGCTTTTTAGAAACTAATAACCCAAAATCGTATGCCCTATCGGGGCGAAAATATGTTGTAATTATGAAGGAACAATTGGCATTTCTTGACACGCTAAACATCAATCTCGGAGCTGGTGAGATGGTAATAGTTAACTGCATTCTTGCGTTTGTAATGTTCGGCGTGGCGCTCGGCATCAAAGTTCAAACCTTTAAGGATGTTTTCAAAAACCCTAAGTCAGTTCTCTTGGGTATCTTCCTTCAGTGGGTAGCATTGCCTGCCATCACCTGTCTTCTTGCCATCATCCTCAACCCTATCATCACCCCTATGGTGGCTATCGGTATGATTCTCGTGGCATCGTGCCCTGGAGGTAACATCTCGAACTTTATGTCGGCGTTCTCGAAGGGTAACGTGGAGTTGTCGGTATCTATGACCGCTATCACAACCATCGCCGCACCATTTGTCACCCCTGTAAACTTCTGGTTCTGGGGTACGCTCTACTGCAAATTC
>JADBON010000249.1:0-2637 GCA_015656305.1 Alistipes sp. | reverse complement strand
TATGACACGCTGTATGAGTCCCTTGCCAAAGCTGGTGCGTCCTACGACAATAGCTCTATCGTTATCTTGCATTGCTCCAGTAAACAATTCGCTTGCCGAGGCGCTATTTTCGTTGATAAGGATAACCATAGGGATGTCGCACATAACATTCTCCGATCTCTTTGTTGCGCAGTCTTGGCGATTCCTGTACTCGTGATATACAATTATATCCCCCTTTTCAAGAAACAACGAGGCTAAATCTATCGCGCCAGTTCCAGAGCCACCACCATTATCCCTGAGGTCAATAACCAATGAGCCTATATCGCCAAGCTTTTTGTAAGCCTTGTAGAAATCGTTGTGTGTAACTTTTGAGAATGATGAAATAGCGAAATAGCCAACCTCTCCGATGCGATATGATGCACTGACGGTGCTGGTTTTTATGTTGTCGCGTTTTAGCTTTATATTGATGATTTCATTGACGTTACGACGCTTTATTTGAAGCCTTACATCACTATTGGGCGTACCCTTAAGCAGTGATGATATAGAATCTGCGCTGATGGCAACGATGCTGCGATTGTCAACTGCAATAATACGGTCATTGGGACGGATGTCGGCCAAACGTGCTGGTGAGTTATCCATAGTGGAGCGCACGACAAGTGTGTCGTTATGCACGATGTAGTTGATACCAATGCCTGCTTGCTCACCACTGATGCGTCCCTTGAGCCACTCCATCTCCTCTTTTGAAAGATAGTTGGAGTGGGGATCTAACTTCGCTATTGTAGCGCGTATTGCCTCGTCAACCAATGGCTCAAGCTCCACATCATCAACATAATTGTTGCGAATCTGCTGATACGCAAAGTTGAGCTTCTGAATTTGCTGCTGCTCGGTAAGCTGCGCCATAGCACCACTGCAAACAAACATCATTGCCACAAGAGTAAAGAGATTTCTCATATCACCGAAGAATTACTATCTATTATATAAACGAATAGCGGAGCAAAATGTAACATTCTCTCCGCTATTTGTTTTGTGATAATATAGCTTAAAGTGCTGAAGCAAGCTCCTCGAAGCTAACCTCACGCTGCTCGCCCGAGCGCATATCCTTCAACGTAGCCACGCCGCGCTGCAACTCCTCCGAACCGATGATAACCACGTATGGAATACCGCGACGATTGGCATACTCCATCTGCTTCTTCATCTTTGCAGACTCTGGGTAGATCTCCGCAGCAATGTCATTATCGCGCATCTTGGAGATAATACGCATTGAGGCCTCCTCCTCGGCCTTGCCGAGGTTGATGAATAGTACCTTTGTTGAGCAAGCCAACTCCTCTGGGAAGAGGTTTAAGCCGAGCATAACATCATAAATGCGGTCTGCGCCGAAAGAGATACCCACACCCGACATACCTGGCATTCCGAAAATGCCAGTAAGGTCGTCATAGCGACCACCGCCCGAGATAGAGCCAATCTGGAAGTCATTTGCCTTGACCTCGAAGATAGCGCCTGTGTAGTAGTTCAAACCACGAGCCAACGAGAGGTCAAGCTCTGGAGTGAGGTTGATACCCAACTTCTCAACGTTGTCGAAGATAGTGCGCATCTCCTCGATACCGAGCATACCTGTTTCCGAAGCGCCTATTACGCCCTCCAACTTCGTGAGTTTCTCGGCATTAGTACCACTAAGCTCAAGGATTGGTTGAAGCTTTGCGATAGCCTCATCATCAATGCCACGCTCACGTAGCTCGTTCTTAACGTTATCCAAACCAATCTTGTCGAGCTTGTCGATAGCAACCGTGATATCAATCATCTTGTCAGCGTGACCAATCGACTCTGCGATACCGAACAAGATTTTGCGGTTGTTCATCTTAAGCGTTACGGAGATTCCCAACTTCGAGAATACACGTGCTACGATATCCACCAACTCAACCTCCGAGAGGAGCGACTTTGAGCCGATGACATCTACGTCACACTGATAGAACTCGCGGTAGCGACCCTTCTGTGGACGGTCGGCACGCCATACTGGCTGAATCTGATAACGCTTGAATGGGAATACGATATCATTCTGGTGCTGCACAACGTAGCGTGCGAAAGGTACTGTAAGGTCGTAACGAAGGCCCTTCTCCGAAATCTTCGAAGCCTGACGAAGCTCCTCCTCCGAGAGCTTTGCACCATAGTCGCCTGAGTTAAGAATCTTGAAAAGAAGCTTATCACCCTCATCGCCATACTTACCCAAGAGGGTAGAGAGGTTCTCCATAGAAGGAGTCTCCAATGGTGCATAGCCAAAGAGACGGAATACGCTCTTAATAGTGTCGAAAATATAGGTGCGGCGCATCATCTCCTCTGGTGAGAAGTCGCGCGTACCCTTAGGTATAGATGGTTTCTGTGCCATAGTTTACTTGAAATTCTACTGCTCTGCCAACAATTTCTTATACTTCACGCGCTTTGGAGTAGTATCCTCGCCCTGTGCCTTCTTCCAAGCCTCATACTCCGAGTATGTACCCTCGTAGAAGACAACCTTAGAGTCGCCCTCGAATGAGAGAATATGGGTTGCGATACGATCCAAGAACCAACGGTCGTGCGAGATAACCACAGCACATCCTGCGAAGTTCTCGAGACCCTCCTCCAACGCACGAAGTGTGTTAACGTCGATATCGTTGGTAGGCTCAT
>JADBON010000266.1:0-2494 GCA_015656305.1 Alistipes sp. | reverse complement strand
TCAGCCACGTGCCGTAAGCCGCGACTTGGATTGGGGTATCCCCGTACCTGTTGAGGGTGCCGATGGTAAGGTGTTGTACGTATGGTTCGATGCTCCTATTGGCTATATCTCTGCTACTAAGGACCTTACACCTGACTGGGAGAAGTATTGGAAGAGTGAGGATACCAAGATGGTCCACTTCATTGGTAAGGATAACATCGTCTTCCACTGCATCGTCTTCCCTTCGATGTTGAAGGCCCACGGCGACTATATCCTTCCGGAGAATGTCCCTGCTAACGAGTTCCTAAACCTCGAGGGCGACAAGATTTCTACGTCGCAGAACTGGGCAGTATGGCTCCACGAGTACCTCGATGAGTTCCCAGGTAAGGAGGATGTATTGCGCTATGTGTTGTGCGCCAACGCCCCAGAAACGAAGGATAACGACTTCACGTGGAAGGACTTCCAGTCGCGTAATAACTCGGAGTTGGTAGCCGTATTGGGTAACTTCGTAAACCGCGCCTTGGTGCTTACCAAGAAGTACTACGATGGCATCGTCCCAGAGCGTGGCGAGTTAACCGACTACGACGAGGCTACTATCGAGGAGTTGCAGAAGATTAAGGCGTCGTTGGAGCGTAATATCGAGCATTACCACTTCCGTGAGGCGTTGAAGGATGCTATGGCATACTCACGTATCGGTAACAAGTATCTCGCTGATACAGAGCCTTGGAAGGTTGTTAAGAGCGACCCTGAGCGCGTTAAGACTATCCTTAACATTGCGCTTCAGATTACCGCCAACACCGCTATCGCTATCGAGCCATTTATGCCATTCTCGGCAGCCAAGATTCTCAATATGCTCCACGTGGAGCGTTTCGGTTGGGAGGAGCTTGGTAGTATGGAGCTTCTCTCTGCGGGCCACGCTATTGGCGATGCGGAGCTTCTCTTCGAGAAGATTGAGGACGACGTAATCCAGAAGCAGTTGGATAAGCTCGCTGCGGCACGTCAGGCGAAACTCGCTGCGGAGGCATCACAGAATGTCACCGAGCAGAAGCCCGAGGTTACGTTCGATGACTTCCAGAAGATGGACATCCGAGTCTCTACAATCCTCGAGGCGGAGAAGGTCGCAAAGACCAAGAAGCTTCTCAAGCTCACTATCGACACCGGCATCGACAAGCGCACTATTGTGTCGGGTATCGCCGAGTACTACACTCCCGAGGAGTTGGTAGGCCGTCAGGTGTTGGTACTTGCCAACCTTGCGCCACGCGCCATCAAGGGCATCGAGTCTCGAGGTATGATTCTTATGGCCGAGGATGCTTTGGGCCGTTTGGTTCTTGTTCAGCCCGAGGATAAGACTATGTCGGGAGCAATGATTGGCTAATTAAACAATTGATAGTTAACGGGTTAGACATACTTAACCTAAAAATATAACCAATTAAAAACTTTTTAATTTTTACTATGGAAAACATTAAATGGGGTGAGCTTGGTTTTGCTTACTACAAGACAGCTTTCAATGTTCGCTATCACTACGCTAACGGTCAGTGGAGCCAGATGGAGGTAACCGACGACGAGTACATCAAGATGCATATGTCTGCAGCTTGCTTGCACTATGGTTTGGAGATTTTCGAGGGTCTTAAGGCTTTCCGCGGCGTTGATGGCAAGGTACGTTTGTTCCGTCCAGACGAGAACGCAAAGCGTATGATTAACTCTGCTAACCGTCTTTGCTTGCCAGCACCTACTGTTGAGCAGTTCGTAGAGGGTTGTGTTGAGTGCGTTAAGCGTAACCTCGACTTCGTTCCACCTTACGAGACAGGCGCATCACTCTACTTGCGTCCTACCCTTCTCGGTACAAAGACTTGTCTTGGTGTACGTGCCGTAGACGAGGCTGACCTTATCATCTTCTGTGCTCCTGTAGGTCCATACTTCAAGGGCGGTATGTCAGCTATCAAGGCTCTCATTATGCGTGATCAGGACCGTGCTGCTCCACGTGGAACAGGTGACGTAAAGGTAGGTGGTAACTACGCTTCATCTATCTGGTCATTGGAGGAGGCTCACAAGCAGGGCTTCTCTAACGTATTGTACCTCGATGCTGCAACACACTCAAAGGTTGAGGAGTTTGGTGCTGCTAACTTCTTCGGTATCAAGAACAACACATACGTAACTCCAAAGTCATCTTCTATTCTTCCATCTATCACCAACAAGTCACTCCGTCAGATTGCTGCTGACCTTGGTCTTACAGTTGAGGAGCGTGACATCCCTGTTGAGGAGCTTGCTACATTCGAGGAGGCAGGTGCTTGCGGTACAGCAGCCGTAATCTCACCTATCGGTGCTCTCTACGACCTCGACAACGGTGTTACTTACGACTTCGGTATGAAGGTAGGTGAGACTTGCAAGAAGATGTACGATCACCTTCAGGGTATTCAGTATGGTCGTGTAGAGGATATTCACCACTGGAACGTAGAGGTTCTCTAATTTCTTGAATTTCTTGTGATAGCGGCACATCTGTGACGTTTCAGTCAAC
>JADBON010000162.1:0-3941 GCA_015656305.1 Alistipes sp. | reverse complement strand
TGTATCGCGTAAGTCGATGATATATCGCACGTTGGGTATAACGCCCGAGGAGTCGCTACCAGGCTCTTTGGCCTTGGCGTGGGAGGCACTCGGAAGTGGTGATGCGATACTTCGTGTTCACGACGTTGCCGAAACGGTGCAGGTTATGCGCCTAAGCAAGAGATATAAACAGGGTTATGATAGAGATTAAAGATATAAAGAAGAGTTTTGGAGATTTGGAGGTACTGCACGGCGTGTCGCTAACAATCAACGAGGGCGAGATAGTCTCGATTGTTGGTGTCAGTGGTGCGGGTAAGACCACGCTTCTGCAAATCGTAGGCTCGCTGATGTCGGCAGATGCTGGTGAGGTGATAATAGATGGTGTGAGGCTTGGGGAACTCGCGGATGATGCGCTCTCGGAGTTTCGTAATAAGCGCATAGGCTTCATCTTCCAATCCTACCACCTGTTGCCAGAGTTTACGGCCGTGGAGAATGTTATGATGCCGATGCTTATTGCGGGTGTTAAGCGCAAGGAGGCGGAGGATAGAGCCAGAGAGTTGTTGGATATGGTCTCTATGAGTCACCGCGCGGAGCATAAGCCTTCGGCATTGTCGGGTGGAGAGCAGCAGCGTGTGGCTATTGCACGTGCGTTGGCAAATCGTCCGGCGGTAGTACTTGCGGATGAGCCTACGGGAAACCTCGACTCCGAAACACGTAACGATATCCAGCGTCTCTTCTTCGAGCTTCGTGAGCGTACGGGACAGACCTTCGTGATTGTTACCCACGACAGCGCCCTTGCTGATGGCTCGGATCGTAAAATTATGATGAAGGATGGAACGATTATATAGCGAAATGTCATACGAGGAGATGTTTGAACTCCTTGAGTCGCTGCACGATAAATTCAATAACGAGAGTTTCATCGAGGCCGACCCTATTAGTGTTCCGCACTCCTATACCGATGCGGGAGATATCGAGATTTCGGGACTCCTTGCCTCGACCATTGCGTGGGGTAACCGCAAGGCTATTGTGCAGAGCTCGCACCGTATGATGCGATGTATGGATAACTCGCCAAAGGATTTTGTTCTCAACGCCTCGGATGCCGAGATAGCAACGCTCTCAAGTTACGTTCACCGCACCTTCAACGGCGAGGATTTGCAGGACTTTGTGCGAGCGTTGCGTCATATCTTTAATAAGTGGGGTAGCATCGGAGGCTTCTTCGAGAGCCGCTATGCGGAGCATCAGGATTTGCGTAGGGTATTTTCGGAGTTCCGTCGCGAGTTCCACTCCGTAGAGCATAACCCACACTCCGAGAAACATATGTCATCTATTGATAAGGGTGCGGCGTGCAAGAGACTCTGTATGTACCTTCGCTGGATGGTACGTAGGGACGACAGAGGCGTTGACTTTGGTCTATGGCGCGGAATACCTATGTCGGCACTCTATATGCCTTTGGATATCCATACCAGCCGTATGGGACGTGGCTTGGGACTTCTGGAGCGCAAGCAGAATGACTGGAAGGCTGTGGAGGAACTTACAGACTCGCTGCGTGAGTTCAATGCCGAGGACCCTGTGCGCTACGACTACTCGCTCTTTGGCGTGGGAATTACACATATGCTCGATTAGGCGATGTTTCACTTTAAGAAGTTTACCATAGATGATGCGCATACTGCGATGAAGATTGGTACCGATGGGGTGCTTCTTGGTGCGTGGGCAGATGTCGCTGGCGATAGCGATATCTTGGATATGGGCACAGGCTCGGGGCTTATAGCCATTATGGCAGCACAACGTAACCCACAGGCGCATATCGTGGCAATAGATATTGTGGAGGATGCCGTAGTTCAGGCGCGAAGGAACGTGGCCGCTACGGCGTGGAAGGAGCGCATAGAGGTGGTCGCGGGGGATGCTAATGACTTCTTCAGCGAGCATAAGTTCGACCATATAGTCTCCAATCCGCCATTCTTCACCGAGACACTGCAATCACCCTCCGAGGCGCGACGTGTGGCGCGTCACGCCACAACACTAACCTACGAAAATATCGTGGAGGTTGCCGAGCGACTGCTTCGACCTGGGGGACGTATCAGTGTGATACTCCCGTTCGATGCGGCGATGATGTTTCGTAGAGTGGCCTTCGAGCGATTGTGGTTACGCCGTCTTACTAATATCGTAACACGTGAGGGTGATGTGCCCAAGCGCACGATGATGGAGTTTGTGTTAACGAATACGCCGCTGATGCCACGCTGTGATGAACTGACGATACAACATCGCAATGGCGACTATACGGCTCAATATCGCACCCTGACGCGCGATTTTTACCTAAATTTCTAATAATAAAGAAAATATTTCGTACCTTTGTCGTATTACAAAGAAAATAGAGTCTATTATGAGAATATTTAAACTTTTTGTAGCCGTTGTGGCGATTGCATTGGCTGTAGATGCTTCGGCGCAGCAGGTCGTTAAGAAGCGCATTGGCGTATATAAGGAGAGTGGTAATGTGGTTATCGCGGAGGCTACGACAACCCTTGCGGTAGATGTTGCAGTGCAGCACGAAACCTTCACCCCTGGCATATATGCTCGTTATGCGCAGAAGCTCCTCGGTTCGCGAGCACCGCTTGTGGAGCGCGATGAGTATCGTATCCTCGAGGCTGATGTGGCAATTATCGAGGATGCTACACACTATGCTACCGATGAGGAGCTGATTAACATCGAGGCAATGGAGGATGCAGGCTCTTTGCCTGTTGCTGTTGACCGCCTTTCGAGTGCAGAGCGTAGTGCGGAGGTAGCGGCAAAGGAGGCTGCGGAGCAGATTTTCTCACTCCGTCGCGCACGTCTTGACCTCGTTTCAGGCGAGTTTGGCGATGGCGTATTTGGTGGTGGTCTTGAGAGCGCACTTAAGGAGATTGACCGCCTCGAGAGAGAGTATCTCGCGTTGTTCTATGGCTCACGTTCGGTTACTACATCTGTAGAGCGATTCTACGTTGCGGTGTCGGAGTCACAGCCTACAACTATCGTAGCGCGCTTCAGCCCAGAGAAGGGCCTTGTTGCAAAGAGTGACCTTACGGGAGATATCATCCTTGTAACAATCACCCCTTCGCAGATGAACTATCCACAGAGTGACGTTAAGGGTACGGTGGCGTACCGCTATGCAAATAACTCGGATGTTGCGGTGGTCTACGGTAATGAGATTCTTGCACGCCGTATATTGCCTATCTATGAGTTTGGCGCTACGGTGATGTTCCTACAACCAAAATAGTGGCTATGGATTATACACAGAGAATGATATCGCTGCTTGGTCGTCTGCGTAAGCAGATGAATGGTGCCGTGGCAGAGAGTATGGCTACGCATAACCAGAACTATGGCCTTAACTATGGCGTTAGCATCGCCACGATTCGTGAGATTGCAGCCGAGGAGGAGCCAGACTATGGCTTTGCGAAGTATCTCTACCAGCAGCAGGTGCGTGAGTTGAAGCTCTGCGCTTGCCATCTCGCCGAGCCGCAGAAGTTAGATACTCACGAATTCCCATTCTGGTCGCGTGGTATTGCTAATGCGGAGTTGGCCGAGGAGTTGGCGTTTGCACTCCTATCGAAGATTTACGACATCAACTCGTTAATGGGAGTGTGGAGTACCGAGAGCAATGAGATGATAGCCTATGCAGCACTTATGGCGGCATCGCGTAATAAGCGTACTACCTCCGAGGTGGCGTTCATCGCAGCGGAGAAGGCTGTGAAGGCAAATCCAAATTCGGTATATATCGCAAATGGTGTGGTAAGTTTGATGTGCTATGTTGCCACGCACGATAAGTCGGTTAAGGTGGGTATTACAACCCTCTTGGAACATATGCCCGACTGCCCTACGAAGGATAAGATTAGGGAGGAGCTCGAATGGCAATTGGAGTATGTATAGAGTAAAGCAGAGAGTCCGCGAGGCTCTCTGCTTTTTTTAGAATGTGTAGATACCCTGATGTC
>JADBON010000032.1:0-9085 GCA_015656305.1 Alistipes sp. | reverse complement strand
GGACGGTCGATTCCATAAATCTCCACAGAGGCGAGATACGACACCGCCTTCTGCTGCGACCACTTCATATCCTGCTCCTTGATGATACGATCGCCATACTGCGCAGCAAGTTTTATCAGAGTGTCGCACGACGACTTATGAACGATGATATGCCCCGACTGCGGATCACGATAGCCAACAACCCTATCGCCAGGGATAGGCTCGCAGCAACTTGCCATCTCAAACAGAGGCTCGCCATCCTGCTTCTCCTCCGCCGCAGTATCATCGAGCGTCGTAGCCTCATCATCAATATCAATATCGCCCTCTTCCTGCTCCTCGCTACCAGGGAGAAGAAGTTTCCAGAACTTCAAAATCTTGCGCGATGAGTTCTCCTTAAGCAGCTGCTCAAGGTTCTCAAGCGAGATGATTCCCGCACCAATCTTACTATAAAGTTCATCCTTATTTCGGCACTCATACGCCGCCATCAGCTTACGCAACACACGGCCATTAAGCGTGACGTTATGCTCCGCAAGCGACTCCTCGAGATGCTGAAGACCATACTCAATATTGTCGATACGCTCGCCCTTGAGGTAATCCTGAATGGTCTGTCGCGCCTTGCTCGTAATGACAATATCGAGCCACTCAGGCTTCGGCTTAGCACTTTCGGCGGTGATAATCTCCACCTGATCACCCGAATTTAGGCGTGCCGTAACGGGCTGAATACGATGGTTGACCTTTGCGCCAATAGCGTGGTTACCAATCTTCGAGTGAATCTCATAGGCGAAGTCGAGAACCGTAGCACCATAAGGCATAGAGTGCGCCTCGCCCTTAGGCGTGAAGACAACGATATCGCTCTTATAGAGGCTCAACTTGAAGTTGTCGAGGAACTCGTGAGCGCTTTCGGTAGGGCTATTCAGTGCATCACGCACCTTACGTAGCCACTTATCCAAGCCATCCTCCTCCTGCGCGATAGACTGATGCTTATACTTCCAATGCGCTGCGAAACCGCGCTCGGCGATATCGTCCATACGCTCGGTACGCACCTGCACCTCTACCCAGATGCCATCAGGGCCCATAACCGTAGAGTGGAGTGCCTCATAGCCATTCGACTTCGGCATACTAATCCAGTCGCGGAGACGGTCGGGGTGTGGTTTATAGATATCCGTAACGCAAGAGTATATCTGCCAGCACTGCGTCTTCTCGGATGGGAAGGGCAGCGTCTTAAAGACGATACGTATCGCAAAGAGGTCGTAGACCTCCTCGAAAGGTATCTGCTTACGGCGCATCTTGTTCCAGATGGAGTAGATGCTCTTAACGCGAGCAGTCATCTCATATTGGAACTTATTTCTATCCAGCACCTCGCGGATAGGCTTCATAAACTTCTCGATATAGGCCTGACGCTCGGTCTCCGTCTCGTCGATTTTACGCTTTATCTCCTCGTACTCCTCGGGGAAACGATACATCATACAGAGGTTCTCCAACTCGCTCTTTATGGCGTGAAGGCCCAGACGATGTGCCAGAGGCACAAAGAGATAAATGGTCTCGCTGGTGATTTTTATCTGCTTATGGTGAGGCATAGCACCCAGCGTACGCATATTATGGAGTCGGTCGGCAATCTTGATGATGATAACGCGCACATCGTCCGATAGCGTGAGAAGCACCTTACGGAAATACTCCGCCTGCTCCGAACTATCGGCATTAAACACACCCGACATCTTCGTAAGACCATCAACCATCGAGGCAATCTTCGGCGTGAAGATACGCGATATATCCTCCAACGTATACTCCGTATCCTCGACAACATCGTGCAACAATGCCGCGACGATACTCTTCTTTCCCAGGCCAATCTCCCTTACGGCAATCAGCGCAACCTCGATAGGATGAATGACATAAGGCTCGCCCGAACGACGACGCACACCCTTATGCGCCTCCTTGGCAAGGAAGAAGGCGCGCTTTATAAACTGCCAATCATCCTCCCTGCGGCACACCTTAGCCTTGCGACACGCCTCCTCAAGCTCGCGCCACTTCTCTTCTATCAAAAGCTCATCTCCGGGTGAATACTCAAACATATCCTTACATCATTTGCTATATCTATAATACGCCAAATCACGACTACCACTTGGGTAGCCGTGTTTGGGTTTAGAAAATCGGAACTTAACTCCGCTGATTACTAACTATTTAGCAACCTTGAGAACTATCGCTCGGTCTCGGCCATTGCGGCACGTACCTTAAGCTCAATCTCCTCCATCAACGCAGGATCGTTGCGCAACGCCTCCTTCACAGCATCACGTCCCTGGCCAATCTTCTTATCGCCATACGAGAACCACGAACCAGCCTTCTTGATGATGTCAAAGTCCACGCCAAGGTCAATAATCTCGCCAAGCTTCGAGATACCCTCGCCGAACATAATATCGAACTCCGCCTTCTTGAATGGAGGTGCCACCTTGTTCTTCACAACCTTCACCTTGGTACGTGTTCCGAGCTGCTCCTCGCCATCCTTAATAACCGAAGCGCGGCGAATATCAATACGTACCGATGCGTAGAACTTCAAGGCATTACCACCTGTTGTTGTCTCTGGGTTGCCATACACCACACCAATCTTATCACGAAGCTGGTTGATGAAGATACATACGGTCTTTGTCTTTGAGATAGAAGCTGTCAACTTACGCAATGCCTGTGACATAAGACGTGCCTGAAGACCCATCTTCGAGTCACCCATATCGCCCTCAATCTCCGCCTTTGGCGTAAGAGCAGCAACAGAGTCGATGATGATAATATCAATAGCGCTCGAGCGAATCAACGAGTCGGCAATCTCCAACGCCTGCTCACCATTATCTGGCTGCGACACAAGCAGATTATCTACATCCACGCCCAACTTCTGCGCATAGTAAGGGTCGAAGGCGTGCTCCGCATCAATGAATGCTGCGATACCACCAGCCTTCTGTGCCTCGGCGATAGCGTGAATAGCGAGGGTTGTCTTACCAGATGACTCTGGACCGAAAATCTCAATAACACGGCCCTTAGGATAGCCACCTACGCCCAACGCCATATCGAGCGTGATAGAGCCCGTAGGAATCACTGGCACGTCGGCAACAGTCTCGCTCGACATACGCATAATAGAACCCTTACCAAAGTCCTTCTCAATCTTATCCATTACTGCCGACAAAACCTTCAATTTCTCGGCACTTACCTGTACTTTCTCTGACATAACTTATTATATTTATTATTTTTTTCGTTCGTTAACTATTCGCCCAAGAGCTTCAAAATCTGACCATAAGAGTCCTTGGTGTCGACCTTCGAGATGATATGTGTTACGCGAGCCTCCGCATCCAAGAGGAACGTAGTTCGCACAATACCCATATACTCCCTGCCACACATCTTCTTCAATCGCCATACGCCCATAGCCTCCGAGAGCGAGTGGTCAGCATCCGAGAGGAGCGTAAAATTAAGTTCGTGCTTCGTGCAGAAACCCTGGTGCGACTTTACAGAGTCGGGGCTTACGCCAATAATCTTATAGCCACGGCGCTTCAACTCCTCCTTGCCATCACGCAAACTCTTTGCCTCGAGCGTACAGCCCGATGTGTTATCCTTTGGGTAGAAGTATAGTACCGTAGGCGAGCCCTTCAGGTTGTCGAGCGTGAAGGTTGCACCCTCGTGTGTAACACTTGTAAATGCAGGGACCATATCCCCTATCTTAATATCGCTCATAATATTTCGTTTTAATTATCAGTATACTTTAAAAATACTCTCAAAGTTACTCTTTTTTTCTGAAATTCGGAAATATAGCCGATACTTTTTACCTATAACGCGATAAGGAAAAACTATCTCTCGTTACTCGCCGAGGCTTATCTTGACCTGCTGTCGAAATTCCGCCTCACTATTATTCAACTTCGCACGACACACAGGGCAACGTATAGCACACTCGGTGTCGATATGCTCCGCAAGGCGAAGCTCCATTCCCACCCTATAATTTGTTGTTGTGCGATACTCGCTATGCGCTCCGCAAGCCAAGCAATCAATTGCATAATTAAGTCCCATAGTCGTAGTCGTTTTAATCGTTAGTTCTCTATTCACGATGCAAAGTAACTACCCTATTTTGACAGGTTGCGTCAAAATATATTTTTTCTTTTAAAAATTGCACAAAAAAAACAGGGCAGCACTTTCGTGCTACCCTGCTTTCCTTTTATACGAACCGCTAAAGCCGCCTCTTATATTGGCCGCGAACTCTGGCTCGTCCCCTCTATAATATATTAGAAGATGTTCTTGCGGATGATAGTCTGCTCACGGTCTGGACCTACCGACACCACAGCAACCTCAGTGCGTGTAAGCTCCTCAACCTTTGCGATATAAGCCTTAGCATTTGCTGGAAGCTCATCGTAAGACTTAATATTTGTGATATCCTCGTTCCAGCCATCAACCTCGATATACTCTGCCTCCACGCGCTCGAGCTGTGCGATAGTAGATGGAACGTAGTCGATAGACTTACCATCGAGCTTATAACCTGTGCAGATGCGCAACTTCTCAAGACCAGAGAGAACATCGAAGAGCATAAGCGAGAGGTAGTTAACACCGCTGATGCGACGTACGTGGTTAAGCACCACAGCATCGAGCCAACCCACACGACGTGGACGGCCTGTTACTGTACCATACTCGTGGCCACGCTCGCGGATATACTCCGCACGCTCGTCGAACAACTCTGTTGGGAATGGACCCTCACCAACACGTGTGGTGTAAGCCTTCGCCACACCCATAACGTTATTCACATAACGAGGTGCAAGACCTGTGTTTACAGGTACGCTTGCTGCCGTAGGGCTTGATGATGTTACGAATGGATATGTACCGTGGTCGATGCAGAGCATAACACCCTGCGCACCCTCGAAGAGCACCTTCTTGCCCTCCTCAACAAGGCGGTTAAGAAGCACCGATGTGTCGCAAATCATAGGACGGAGCTGCTCGCCGAGAGCCAAGTACTGCTCGTAAATCTCCTCGAAGTTGCAAGGCTCCATACCGAGTGCGGTCAACTCAATATTCTTCTGCGCAAGGGCATCCTTAAGACGCTCTGCGAAGTACTCCTTATCCAAGAGGTCACCCATACGGATACCTACACGGCTATACTTATCGGTATATGCTGGGCCGATACCCTTCTTTGTAGTACCAATCTGTCGGCCACCCTTGAGAGCCTCATACGCGCCATCGAGCATAGCGTGGTAAGGCATAACACACGCTGCACGGTCCGAGATAAAGAGCTTATAGTCGGTGATGCCAGCCTTGTGAAGACGGTCCAACTCCTCGAGCAACGATACGGGATTGATAACCATACCGTTTGCCATAACGTTGATGATATGTGGGTTGAAGACACCCGAAGGAATAGACTGCAACGCGAACTTCTTACCATCGAAAACAATGGTGTGACCTGCGTTGTTACCACCCTGATGACGTACTACAACATCTGCATCACCAGCATAGAAATCGGTAATCTTACCCTTACCTTCGTCGCCCCACTGGGCACCTACAACAACCAATGTGTTACTCATAGTATCTATATTTAAAGCCACCTTTTAAAGCACCTTCGCTTCGTGGCATAATTTTACGCCTACAAAAGTAATTATTTTTATGACATAACGCTCTGAATTCTGCAAGAAATTTATCAACAGAATATAAAAATTTCACGTTTATGCCTCTTTTTTTGCACTTCTATTGATAATATGCTCCATAATGATGACCATAATCACACCCATCGCGAAGCCATTACCCACCAACGGCTCGATAACCGAAGGCAGAATTCCGCGCGGCATAAGCTGAAATAACATCGCCATCATAAGCGGAAGACCTATCGTAAGACCATCAGAAAAGTTCTGCACCGAGTGAGTCTGGTGTACCATCTCAAGACCTGCTGCAAGCTGCGTGCCCATAAGGAAAAGTAGAATCACGCCAATAACAGGATTAGGGATATTCGTGAGTAGATATATCACATCGGGGAAGAGCGCAAAGAGTATCAACATCAGCGTCGCAGGGACCAACGCCCAGCGCGAAGCATTACCCGTAGAGGCGATAACACCTGGACTCATAGAGTAGTTCACAGGGCCGAGAACACCCATCGAACCCGCCACGATGTTCATAACACCCGAGACACGCACGCCACGCTTCAGGCGTCTATCCATACCCTCGACACCGAGCATCGCACCAATAGCCTCTATCGAGCCAATATCGTTAATAAGGAGTGCTACGTAGCATATCACAAAGGCTACGACAAGGCTCCAATCGAATGAAAACTCCGCGAGGAACAGACCACGAAGCGTTGCCGCACTACCCGATGGCTCGGACATAGGGAACAACAAATAGTAGACCGCACTACCCGCAACAAGGGCAATCGGGATAACAAGGCTCTTGGCAACACCCTTCAATGTACGGTTAAGCACCACCATACTTAAGCACCCTACAATCGTAAACACCAAGCCGAAGAGATGCTCTCCATCATTTGGATTTGCTACGAAGACAAGTCCTTTAATAACGGGTGCGAGAGTGAGGGCGATGAGCATCAATATCACCACCACGATACGTGGCGTGAAGAGTCGCTGTATGCGCTGCATCATACCTCCAAACGTAAGCAGCGTTACAAGCACGCCACCTATGGCTATCGACGTGTATATTCCCGACGTTGAAGCTCCAGCACCCAGCGACGAGATAACACCCACAAGGAGCACTGCCGCAGGGCCTACGACAATAGGTAGTTTATGGCCCCACAACACCTGAATAAGCCCCGTAACACCCATCACGATAAATAGCTTCTGGGCATAGAAGAGCTTCTCGGCGGGCGTTCCCTGCGCCACGAACACACTCGTAGAGACCACGGCAATAGCCAAGATAAGCCACTGCATAGCATAGAGCATCAGCTGGCCAAAGGGCAATCTATCGTCAATATTGTACTTTAGTTTCATCAGTTATCATTTTTTTGGTTATACTTATCTTTACTCAAAAATACTCTTTGTTTCGTCGTAAATCTCGCTACGAAGGTCGAGATAATCCATAACGCTATGGAAGATGTGATAGTGTCCTACCTCCTCCACCGCCTTTAACTTATGGTTGTTGTCACTCTGCCATACGATAAACGGAATGTCGAGCTGCTCGCGGGGTGCCATCGACGCCGAGACCATACCGTGCATATAGATATTTCCCTCGCCGAGGCTCTCGCCGTGGTCCGAGATGTATATCATCGCCGAGGAGCGCTCCACATCGCGGAGTATCTCTATTAAGGAGTGGAGCAAAAAGTCGGTGTAGAGGATGGTGTTATCGTAAGCATTCACCAACTCCTGGTGGTCGGCCTTCGACATCTCTACGCTTGTACACACAGGTGTAAAACGCTCAAACTCCGCAGGATATTTCTTAAAATATGTAGGGCCGTGGCTGGTACTTGTATGCAGGATAACAAGGAGTTTATCGCCTGTTGCCGCCTCAATCTCCTCCTTCAGTCCCGCAAGAAGGAGCCCATCGTAGCGCGCATCAGCATCCGCATAGCGGTCACGAAGTGCGCCAAGGTTACTTTTATTGGCTATATGCAACGGTGGCTCGCCAAAGTTCGTAGAGCGCCAGATAACCTCCACACCATTACGCGCGAGATAGTTCGGAAGAATCTCATAGAGCTTGCCCGTAGGCTTATGGTCGAGGATAGCCTTAACGGCTACAGTTGTGGAGGTTGCCGAGGCTACGGCATCATATACCGTAACGCTATCCCCCTTAAGTAGCGGGTTTGTATCGCGCTCATAGCCATAGAGCGAGAAGTTTGCGCGACGTGCCGACTCGCCGATAACAAGTACACACACCTCGCGCTCCGAGTCCAAAATTTCGGCATCGGGAAGCGCTATCTCCTCGCGGTTTATCATCGCCTGATGGTGGAAGTGACGCACCGTATTTGCGATGTATGACCAAGGCATAAAGAGGCTTCCCACACGTGGGGCATTGTGGTCTATCCACAACACGTTACCCATATTTGCAACACCAACAAGGGCTACGACGGCAATCGACGCACCTACATTTATAAGCGCCCTACGCCACGAGCCATACTCCACCCTACGCCAAAAGAGGTAGATGCAAGGCACAACACCCAGCAGCGCCACGTAGATAAACGGCGTAATGGAGAGATATCCCGAAGCCTCCGAGAGGTTTGTATTAAAGAGATTACCCATCATATCGCGCGTGAGAAGCACCTCATAGGTATTCACGAAGTAGAGCGCAGTAGCATTAGCAAGAAGCGACAGAGCAATAACCACCTTACCCACCACGCGACCAAAGAATAGGAGGAGGTAGTAGACCATAAAGTTTACGACCAACGTAAGAAGCGCTATGGAGGCAATCAGCAGATAGCCATTTGCATCACGCTCCACACACTCCAGGACAAGTTCCAGAAGGGGCTTATGGAAGGCTACAAGAGTAAAGAGGCTAAGGACAAAGGCAAATGCCGAGAGCCTCGCGGGGTTATTGAGTCGACTATTCATCGTATCAGTTTTAAGAGTTTGCGATAGGTGACTACTACGCCTACGATAATAGCCACGAGAGTAAGGTTGAAGAGCAACGTATAGAGAATATTTACGCTATGCTCCGCCTCGTTTTGTGGCATCGGCATCGCCGTAGCATCGTAACGTGCGAAGGGGTTTGTGTAGATTATCTCGCCAGAAGGGAAGTAGGCAGTTATACGTGCATAAGGCTCCTCTGCGGGGAGTATCATCGAGGCCTCCGACGTGTGAGGTGCAATGTGCAGCGTGCGGTGCTTCGAGCCTGTAAACTTTATGGAATCGGCCTCTTGGGAGAGCGCGACGTAAATCTCCGAGCCACGCAGACCTATATCCTCGACGTGTGGCAACGTAGCATTTCGCGCCATCTTCTGCTGCCAATCGCCACGTCCATAATCTGGGACACGCATCGCATAGAAGCATCCCTCGCGGAGTGCCGACATCAAATCATCATAACCCATATTGCTCATTGCCACAAAGTTACAGCGCACAGCAATACGATTCGAGCGGTCGGGATAGTGCATATCGTCATTTGCCACACCCAGGACATAGCGTCCTGCCGTGAGCGCCTCATCCCAATACTCATTCTCGGTGCTGCG
>JADBON010000166.1:0-3789 GCA_015656305.1 Alistipes sp. | reverse complement strand
TGCTACCACCCTCGCTATGGCCCGCAAGAAATATCTTCTTATATCCCCTCTCACGCAACCACGCCACGCACCTCTCTGCATCATCCACATAATCATCGTAGAGAAGATTAGGCACCGCCTCCGCAGGGATATAACTCTCTCCCACACCACGCTTATCGTAGCGCAGCACCGCAAATCCCGCCTCCACAAGGCCATCCGAGAGCATCTTGTAGGCATAGGTATTGAGGTTTAAGCCCGAGTTACCATTTCTGTTCGTAGGTCCCGAGCCCGCGATAATCAACACCGCCACATCGCTCTCACCTTCGGGCGTTGCCAACGTAGCCGCAATATCGCCCCACGTACACTCTATCTTCACCTGCTCCTGCGCAGCAAAAGACGTCGATACCGAAAGAATCAACACACTAATTACCAATAAAATATGCTTCATAATCCAAATTTATTTAATCTCTTCGTTAACCGTTGCAAAGGCATCATCTACCACTCCACGCAGATGCCTCCTGTCGAGGTGGGTATATACCTCCGTTGTCGAGATGCTCTCGTGTCCCAGCAACTCCTGCACCTGACGGATATTCGCACCTCCCTCAAGCAGATGCGTCGCATAGGAGTGGCGCAACGTGTGAGGGCCTATCTGCTTACGTATTCCCGCACGCTCGGCCGCCTGACGTATTATCGTAAAGACCATAACGCGCGTCAGTGGCGTACCACGATTGTTGAGGAACAGTGTCGCCTCGGAACTCTTCACGGGGCGGCGTAACTCCATATACAGCTGAATCTTATCTCGTGCCGAGGAGCCTATCGGTACTAACCTCTGCTTATCACCCTTACCCACAATGCGAATATACCCCTCGCCGAAGAATAGGTCGTTTATACGTAGCGTTACAAGCTCCGTAACACGCAATCCCGTAGAGTACAACACCTCCACTATCGCGCTATCTCGACACCCCTTCACGGTCGTAATATCGAAGGTGCGGAGCAGTGCATCTATCTCCTCCACGCTCAACACATCGGGCAACATACGTTCCGCCTTTGGAGCATCGACATTCTCGGTTGGCAGCTGCTCGATACGCTCCGAGAGGAGCAGGTAGTTATAGAGGCTCTTTATGCCACTTAGCCTACGTGCCTGCGACGCACTGCTACGCTTCTCGGCATAGAGCCACTCCATAAATCGCCCTATCATCACCGAGTTAACCTCCTCTGGCACAACGCCATACTGACGCAGTATGAAGTGCATAAACTCATTGTAGTCATCCATATATGCCTCCACCGTATTTGCCGCCAGACGCTTCTCGGTCTTAATATATCTGAAGTAGTCGGTTCTTAATTTCTCCCACTTTTTGGTTACATCCGCCATATTTTGCTTATCTTTGTGGTAAAGATACGAAAATTATTTTACATAATATCTACATTATCGCAAAAAAACGCTACTCTTATGAAGCAATATACCGAGATTTGCATACGTTGCGCAAGCGAGGAGATGGCCGATATCGTCACCGCCTTTCTTTCGGACTACCCCTTCGAGAGCTTCGACACCGAGATTCTCGACGAGGGACTACTTTTGAAGGCCTACATCCTCTCTACATCGTGGTGCGACTGCCGCGACGAGGCTCTCGCTATGGTTGCGGAGTATGGCGCCGTAGAGGGCGAGCAAGAGATTGAGGATGAGAATTGGAATGCTGCGTGGGAGGAGGAGGGTTTTCAGCCCGTAGATGTAGATGGCAAGCTCCTTATCCGCGCACCACACCACACCCCACCTGCCGAGGGAGTTATCGACATCATTGTAGCACCACAGATGTCCTTCGGTTCGGGACACCACCAGACCACACGTATGATGTGCCGCCTTATCGCGGAGCTTCGCTGTCGTGGCCGCATCCTCGACGTAGGCTGTGGCACAGGCGTACTCTCTATCGCTGCGTTGAAGTGTGGCGCTGCGAGTGCCGATGCCATAGATATCGACCCGTGGTCTACCGAGAGCGCGAAGTATGCCGCGGAGCTTAACGACCTTGCCTCAAAAATGAATATCATCCTCGGTACCGTTGAGGCAATAGAGGGACAGAGATACGATATGGTCGTTGCAAACATCAACAAAAATATCATCCTCGGCGACATAGAGCGCTACTACAACGCCTTGGAGAAGGGTGGTACGCTTCTCTTGAGCGGCTTCCTACATCAGGATATTGAGGATATTATGCACGGTGCTACCTCCTATGGTCTTACCCACCACACGACCCTCGAGGAAGAGGAGTGGGTGGCAATGGCATTTACCAAGTAAATCAAGACGTTATGATAATTCTTCCATCAGCATATTTTGGCTCTACGGAGTATTGGTCGGCTATCCGTCAGGGTGGCGACGATGTTGTCATCGACCTTGGCGAAAACTACGTGAAACGCTCGGAGCGTAACCGCACGGAGATTATGACCTCGGGAGGTGTTATGCAACTCTCTGTGCAACTCTCCCACGCCAACCGTCCCCGCCAGCCTATGCGCTCGATGAAGATTGACTACTCGAAGCGCTGGCAGCATCAGCACTTTGTGGCTATGGAGTCGGCATATCGCTCATCGCCCTACTACGACTACTATGCCGACCGCTTTGCGAAGCTCTACGACAGAGAGTGGCGCTACTTGGTAGAGCTCAACTATGCCACGCTGGAGGCCGTATGCTCTATCCTAAAGTGCCCCGTACCACGCATCTCCGAGAACTACATCATCGCCACAGAGTCGGACATCGACCTACGTGACAAAAAAAGAGACTCGGCATTTGCTGCCGAGCCTTATATTCAGGTATTTAGCGACCGACTACCCTTCACCCCTAATCTCTCGATTTTCGATCTTGTGATGTGTGAGGGCCCTGCCGCAAACGAGATACTCCTTAAGTCGAAATTTTAATTAGTAGCTCTCGCCACAACGAAGCACCACCCTATCGCTACGCTTTCGCAACGAATCGTAGGCGATAACCTCTGCTGTGCCGTTAATTATCACCGAATCGGCAGAGTAGTGTCCCTCGGCAATGCGGCGCACCGCAACCTCATCGCCATTCACCACCACAACAGGTGTTCCCGTCGAGCTATACACGTCGATAAACTGCAACGTATCACGTCGCTCCGCCCAGCGACGATAAGGGATATGTAGCGTCACATCCTCCTTATTCCACTTCGCACGATATAGGTAGTAGGAGTCCTTGGATGTCTTATGGTCATAAGCCACCATACCCGACTGGTTGAGGTTGTACGTTCTGCGTGCCGAGGCGTAGTCGAACATATTATCTATCCAAACACCCCAGAAGTTACCCTCGGCCTCGATATTTGCGGCATAACGCTCGTGCATATATGTCTGGCGACGCTCTGGGAGGTGACGTGTACCACGCGTAGCACGCTCCACACGCTCGGTGTTGTGGTTCATAACACCCTCCTCGCCATAGCACACTGCATAGCGCATATCTGCCCAGCGTGGCTCCTTCAGCTGACGGCACCACACCCTAACATCATCCACGTGACCCTTATATAATCCCACATCCTGACGCAACACAATAAGGTCGGTAACGAGGTTTATCGCTCCATCACTATTGCTGCACGCCACCGTTAGGCGCGAAGGGTCAAGCTCGTGCGCCACATCGTTCAACTCCTCGACATACGCCACAACATCCTCACCCTTCTGCCATACGAGGCTGAACAATCCCCACATAACAATCGAAGGGTGGTTAAAATTCTGATATATAATATCTTTCAACTGCTCCACGCCGCTATTCTTAAGCTCTGGAGAAGGGTAATAACATATATCTGCGAAGGCTACCGA
>JADBON010000038.1:0-7996 GCA_015656305.1 Alistipes sp. | reverse complement strand
GCATAAGAGGCCTCCAACTCTACATCCTCACCACCAGTGTTCACCTCGCGGCGGTCAGCAATCGAAGACTCACCGTTGAAAGTTACGATATGCTTAACACCCTCAACAACTGCTGTCAATGTGCAAGAGCCATCCTCCTCAACAACAAGAACTGCAGAGTCGAAACTTGCCTCAACCTCTATTTCAGAAGAGTTGGTCTTCATATAGCAAGAGTATGAGTAGCCGATAGTACCAACAGCCATAGTGTCGTCAGCATCCAATGTATATGTACCCGCTGGAAGTGGAATGCAACCATTCACAGCCTCACCCTCGTACAACTCACCATAGAGGTCGAGCTGATAGTAGATAGAGTTTGTAAGAATGCTACCCTCCGCGTCGAAGCCATAGTCCGAGAAGAAGATGTAGTAGTTACCAGCATCGGGAGTATAGTAGTCGCCATAATACTCACCTGTAAGTATCTGTGCCTCGAATACTACGTCATTGACTGGCTCCTCGGCCTTAGCCTCCTGCTTGATGGTAAGGGCCTTAAAGTTCTCGTTAGAGTGCTTCTCACCATACGACACCTCTACCACAGCCTCACGCGCGTTGTCAGTCTCGTTAGCCTCCACAACAACATAGATAACGTTATCCTCAGCACCAAAATCCGAAATCCAAGCATAGTCAGAAGATTTAGCTACAAAGAGATTATGTCCCTCCACAGGGTTCTTGATGGTGTAGCTCACCTCGTAACGACCACCCTCGGCAGTTGCCTCGATAGTGCTCTTCGCGAGAACGACCTCTGTTGTAGGAGTTGGTTCTGGGGTTGGCTCTGGAGCCGGCTTCTCACACGCTGCGAATGCCAATGGCAAACACAACAAAAGATAGAATAGTTTTTTCATTGTTATTTGATTTTGGTTATAAATATTTTCATTTGTTTTACAAAGTTATAAAATTTTTCTCTAAACTTCCAACACATATATAAATAAATATAGTACCTTTGCGAAAATTTCGAGAGTATGGCAGTTACTATAAAGGCAAAATTTAAGTGTAGTTCCGAGAAGGTGTCGCAGGTACCAAAGGATGATTTTAAGGATATTGCGTTCATCGGACGAAGCAACGTCGGTAAGTCGTCGTTGGTGAATATGCTTACGGGCAACAAAGGTCTTGCCAAAGTATCGGGTACGCCTGGTAAGACAAAGCTCATAAACCACTTTCTTATCAACGACAGCTGGTATCTTGTCGACCTACCGGGTTATGGCTACGCTCGTGTGTCGAAGGCTGCACGTGGCGAGTTCTCGAAGCTTATCCTCGACTATGTGCTTAAGTGCGAGAAGATGCACTTCCTCTTTGTGCTTGTTGACTCACGTCTCGAGCCACAGAAGATAGACCTACGCTTCATCGAGCTGTTGGGTGAAAATGGAATACCCTTTGGCATAATCTTCACCAAGGCAGACAAGCTCTCTCAGGCACAACTAAATCGCAACGTCAAAGCCTACAAAGCCCACCTCTCGGAGCAGTGGGAGGAGCTACCTCCGATGTTCATCTCCTCGAGCGAGAAAGGCACAGGACGTGAGGAGATTATCTCGTTTATCGAGGAGGCGCTC
This sequence comes from Alistipes sp., assembly GCA_015656305.1. Lineage (GTDB taxonomy): Bacteria > Bacteroidota > Bacteroidia > Bacteroidales > Rikenellaceae > Alistipes. Next base: position 6,413 of record JADBON010000038.1, on the reverse strand, counting down.
TCGAATTGTTAAGAAATTAACAATCGAAAAAGTTGCTTATTCGGATAGTTTACCCTAACTTTGTTGCAAAAGAAAGTTAACCTAACTCAATAATTAATTATGGCGATCCACAAAATCAAGTTCTTCGCAGGTCGTGGCTCACGCTACCTCGCTGAGAAGATTGCTGCCGAGTATGGCATTAAGCTCGGTGACTCGGATGTCCTTCAGTTTAGCGACGGCGAGTTCCAGCCTTGCTTCCACGAGTCTATTCGTGGCTGCACAGTGTTTATCATTCAGTCTACATTCCCACCATCAGATAACCTTATGGAGTTGTTGATGATGGCCGACGCTGCACGTCGCGCATCTGCACACCAGGTTATCGCGGTTATCCCATACTTCGGTTGGGCGCGTCAGGATCGTAAGGATCGTCCACGTGTGCCTATCACAGCACGCCTCGTTGCAAATATGCTTATCGCAGCAGGTGTTCAGCGTGTGATGACTATGGACCTCCACGCCGATCAGATTCAGGGCTTCTTCGACCTTCCAATGGATGCGTTGTATGCTTCAGGTATCTTCGTACCATACATCCAGAAGCTCCAGATTCCAGACCTCTCTATCGCTTCTCCAGATATGGGTGGTGCAAAGCGTGCTTCATCTTATGCAAAGCACTTCCAGGCACCTATCATCATCTCTCACAAGGAGCGTGCTAAGGCAAATGTCGTAGGTTCTATGACAGCTATCGGTGAGGTTGAGGGCCGTAACGTCATCATCGTTGACGATATGATTGATACAGCAGGAACTATCTGTATGGCAGCCAATATGCTTATGGATAAGGGTGCAAAGAGCGTTCGCGCTGCTGTTACCCACCCTGTTCTCTCTGGCAAGGCTTACGACCGTATCAACGAGAGTGCTATCCAGGAGGTTATCACAACCGACACTATTCCATTGAAGGAGGGTGAGGATTTGTCGAAGTTTACAGTATTGAGCGTAGCTCCTATCTTTGCGGATGTTATTGAGCGCGTTCACAACTACAAGTCAATTTCGTCTATCTTCTACCGCTAATATGGCGATACGACGTAGCCTCGGCTACGAAACAACAGAGGTTGTCCTAAAAAGGACAACCTCTTTTATTTCATATCGTTGCATAGTTTGTTAATAATTTTTTCTACCCCCACATCCGCGTTTAGAAAAAAATCTATACTTTTGCATAGCAAAAAATCTCCTATACCCCTATCGAGATAGTGCAACGACAATAATAACAACTAAAATATTAACAAAACTACAAAACATTATGAAAGCTAAACATTTGTTTATGCTATTTATCGGACTATTGTTTTGTTCGATAGGTTGCAACAACACTGAAGAGCCAACAACAAAGGAGCCAAGTGTTAAGGTTGAGGCCGAGAAGACAACTACAAACTCTGTGAAGTTTAGTGTCACATCGACCGATGCTGAGCGCGTAGCCTACCTCGTTGTGGAGGCTTCAGATGCGTTGACGATTGAGACACCTTCAGCCGAGGAGGTACTTGCCAATGGCGAGGAGGTTACAAAGAACAAGCAGGTAATCGTCACCGTAGATGGCCTTATGCCAGAGACCGAGTATCTTATCGCTGTTGCGGCACAGAGTGCATCCCTCACAGCTTATGACTCTGTGAAGATGACTACAGACGCCGAGAAGGTAGAGGCAAAGCAGATTACCTTCGTAGGTCACAGCGCCGAGCGCGTAATCGCCGAGGAGCAGACAAAGGGTGAGTTCACACTACGTTTCGCTAACGAGGAGAATACCCAGCAGCTTGAGGTAGTATTCGTGGCGGATGCCGAGGCAAACCTCCCTGCAGGCGAGTATAGCAGCCAGAGCCAGGAGCCTACAATCCTCCTTGCAAAGTCATCGTTCGTGGTTGACAATAAGGAGATTGCTCTTGATAGCGCAGTGGCAACAGTCGAGGTCGACGAGGCGTATCTCTACACCTTCACAATGGAGTTCGCTTCGGGCATAGATACCGTTGTGGCAAGCTACACAGGCGAGGTTGCGAATATGGGCGCTCCAGAGCCAGAGAATAAGGAGATTCGCTTCACCTCTGCAACATCTTCGTGGGGCGGTCGAGACCACCTTGTGACATTCTCAAACGAGGATGGCAGCGCCACTCTCAAGGCCGATATCTATAGCTACAACTCACACTTCGGTTACTTGGACGAGGGTGTCTATACTGTGAAGAATAACGGCGTTAGCTTCAACGCTGGCGAGATTGACTTCTACTACTCGAAGTTTACGAACAACGGCGAGGAGGCAATTCTTGACGCTGGAACTATCGAGGTTAAGATTAACGACGATTGTACCTATGTGATTAACATCGACGTGGTTGACGCATCGGGACGCGAGGTTAAGACAACCTACGAGGGTGCTATCGAGGGTATGTCGTTCGAGAATGGTTATAACTGGGTTGTTGCAGCACGCAACACTGTGTCGAATCAGGCCGATGGTCAGTTCAACATCACCTTCAAGACCGAGGGTACGGAGTATGCCGACTACCTCACTCTCGACTTCTACGCCGAGCCAGGCACACAGGAGCTTCCTGCTGGCACATATACAATCTCTGCGGAGCGCACTGCGGGCAACATTGACGTAGAGTCAATCGTATTTACTACCTTCAGCAACGGCTCTCCAATCATCGACGGCGGTAATGTCGAGGTGACAAAGGATGCCGATGGCAAGTATTCGTTCGTATTCTCGATGAATGAGAAGGACTCACGTCGCGTTTGGAAGTGCTACTACACAGGTGTTGTGTACTATATGATTCAAACCCCAGAGGCCGATGCAACAGACCTTAACTTCATCTCGGCTAATGGTTACTACTCGGACGATAGCAGCGAGACTTACATCTATTTGGTAACCGATAATGGCAAGCAGCTTAAGCTCGGCATCATCGACCTTGAGTGGGAGACCAGTTACGTAACATTAGGACATTATCAGGTATCTGATAACTGGGCCGTTGGTTCGATTATAAGTGGCTGGTATGGCGTTGATTACAACGATGGTATCGGCTTTAAGAGTGGTAGCGCAGATATCGCTTCGGATGAGAATGGCAACTACGATATTGACATCAACATCACCCTCACCACAGACGAGGTTCTTAAGGGTAAGTTCGTTGGTCCTATCGAGGGACTTCCACTCCCAACAGATGATGGTGCAGATACCCTCACAATCGAGAGCGCTACGGTAAAGGTTTACAACATCAATAGCGGTAACTTTGGCGTTCAGCTCTACACTCCAGGTAGCTCGATTGGCTCGATTGGCAACAACCAGAGCGTGCAGTACATCAATCTCGACTTCTATAACCTCGAGACAGGTATTGACTACGTGGCTTCAGGTACCTACGTTGCGGGCAACGCTACGGCAGGTAAGTTGGATAAGGCCTACACGAAGATTATGTGCGCCAACTACAAGCAGTATAAACTCTCTGATGGCGATGTGACATTCACACGCAACGACGATGGCAGCTACGTAGTTGAGTTCGACCTCTCGTTCGAGGATGGCAAGCGCTATAAGGGTAGCTACACAGGTGAGTTTACACCACTTAACTAACACCCCCACGGATAGGCACTACTCCTCGGATTAGTGTCTATCCTAAATTCTAAATTATATTAAATTATGAAACAGACAACAGCGTTACTATTTACGCTATTTACAATCATCGCAGGCCTCGGCGTGGTATCGTGTCAGCATCACGAGCCTATTGCACCTTCGATTACGGTTAACCCCGTAACTGTCGAGGGCGAGGGAGGCAACATCATCATTCCATTTACTATCACAGGCGATGCAAGCGCAAAACCTGAGGTTGAGTGCAACGTTAGCTGGCTCCACGACATCAAGGTCACAGAGTCGGTTATTGGCTGTAAGGTCGATGCCAACCCTACACTCGAGGAGCGTGTAGCGACTATCACCCTCAAGTGTGGCGATATCCCTGCGGTAGATATCACCGTAACACAGAAGGTTGCCAATAGCGACTTCGTTATTAACATCGTAGGCATTACGCCATATAGCTGTACGGTGAATTTTGCACCTATCAAGCACGATGGCCCATACTTCTACCTTGTGGTAAATGCCGAGTACTTCAACAACTTCAAGGCCAACAAAGACTTTGGACCTCTCTACGAGGAGGATCTCGCGTGGTTGGAGGATCTTGCTGAGTATAAGGGCGTGTCACTCGAGAGCTACCTTAGCAGCAACGCCCAGCTCTACTCTACAACTGCCGAGCCTTGCTATATCGTATATCAGGACCTTAACCCAGATAGCGATTATGTAGCATATTGCTATGGTATGGATGGTCAGGGTGTGCGCACCACAGATATCTGCTACACGGAGTTTAGCACCACTATTATCCAGTCGTCGGATATCACCTTCACACTCGAGGTGTCGGATATCACCACCAACTCGGCAACTATCGAGGTCTCACCATCGAACGAAGATACATACTTCTGGACCTATATCTCGGAGATGGACTATGCCAAGTATGACGACTATAACGTTATGATGACGATGATTAACAACATCAAGAACGAGGTTGCAAATGGTCAGGATGTCTTCAATATCATCCACCAGGGTAAGTCATCGCAGACTCCAGAACAGCTTTGGAGTGGCACCGAGTATCACATCATCGCGTGGGGTATGGATGCACGATGCAACCCTACGACACAGCCCGTTAACATCGGCTCGTTCAACACCCTCTCGGCAGGCATCAGCGACAACTGTACGTTCGAAATCTCTTGCCCCGAGGTGACACAGACCGATATGCTCATCAACGTCAAGCCTTCGAACAACACCACACGCTATATGATATGCCCTATCGAGGAGAGCATCTGCGAGGCGTATGACGACGAGCAGATGGCGCAGCGTATCATCAATATGGAGCAGAAGCGCTTCGACGGCCAGGAGTATGGCGAGGGCGTGGATTGGACCAACGCCGAGTGGATCTTCACTGGCGAGCAGAGCGTATGGGGCCGTGCCGACTTGATGTGGACCTTCGAGGCGGGTAAGACCTACCGCATCTTCGTATTCGGTATCGACCACAACGGCTCACGCACCACAAACGTGGCACGCTTCGACCAGACCTGCTCGGAGGTGCAGCGTTCCGATATGACCTTCACAGCCGAGGTTGTTAAGTCGGTGTGGGACCACCCTATTATTCGTGTCACACCATCTAACGACGAGGAGTATTGGGTAGCGTGCTTGATTAAGACCGAGTATGTTGATTGGTATCGCAACGCCGATGGCACAATCAACGAGCACGAGATGATGCACCTTCTCGATGAGGAGTATTTCGATGGCGATACAAAGTATTATGCAAAGCGCGGTATGAACGAGGGTAGCTACTACTGGTCATCAGATAGCGAGTATTCGTTGGTTGTCTGCGGCTGGTCGGGCACTAACACCACCCCATTCTTCGAGTTTAAGTTCAACACACCATCTATCCCTTGGGGCGAGTCTGACGCATCGGTAGATGTTGTTTACTACCTCTTTGACGGTGAGGAACTTGCACAGATGGACCCTATGGTTTGGGCAGGCTACAACGATAACTGTATCATCTATATCGAGTATACACCTAACGAGAGCGCAGCACACTGGTATGGCGGTGTGTGGCTTCCTTTGGAGCAGTATGAGCTTGGTGTAGACCACCTCATCCCATTGCTCAAGAACGACACCGTAAGCCACGTCGACCAATCTTGGGGCCGTTACTCTGGTTGCGTCTTCGACTATACCTACTCATTCTCGTGGTTTGCCGAGGATGCCGAGGGTAAGTTTGGCGAGTGGAACTACGTTGAGTTTACTCCAAAGCGCAACTGCGAGGATAGCAATGTATCCGAACCATTTGACTTCTGGACAAACCCAAAACCACATTCAGCGACCTACGTTATTGGCAAGTAACCCTTGCTATTGACACAATAAAAGCCGACCATAGAACTATGGTCGGCTTTTTCGTATTTATTATTTCATCTACTTTTCGAGCATATCTCTTAATTAAAATCGGCAGCCGCTCGTAAGGTGACTGCCGATTTTTTGTATGCCGCTATATCAAAGAGTTATTTAAACCCTCTATATATATCCTCGTGCATTTGTGTTTCCGCCTTTATAGAGGCGAGGTAGGTGGCACATCGAAGTCAATACGCTCAACGGTGAGTACCGTTACCTGCTGACCGTTGTATGGCCCTGAGCACTCGACACCGAGCAGGCGCCCCTCGCTTTTTGAGAAACGAGCAACTATCTCGACCTTGTCGCCCCTGGTGCTGACTAAGACCATATCGCCCTCCTCGCGGAATTTAAGCAACCAGCCCATTGCAGCAGCATACGGTTTCAATTTTTCGAGTGAGGCAAGCGGGGAGAGGTCGATTCCTCCGTGGGGACGTTCGAGTACCAATTGTCCATTCTGGTAGCGTTG
>JADBON010000025.1:0-10132 GCA_015656305.1 Alistipes sp. | reverse complement strand
TATCGTCAACGATGCCGCGATGACCGCCGCCTTCAGCCGCACGAAGATTTCGCACGAGTTGCTGATGACAACCATCAAGAATGTACCACCATCACTACGTGCTGAGAGCATCGGTGTTTACGATGATATTCGCCGCCGTATGGATACGTCAAATCGTAAGAATGTTGCCACACGTCGACCTATTGGCTATTCTGTGCATCTGGAAGATAAGTAGCAACGCCGTCTAACAAGTCGACTTATAAATGATAAAGAGGGTATCCCGATGTGGGGTACCCTCTTAGTTTGTTGTGCTGAAACGCCTACTTCAAAATCTGGATAAGGCTATTCATAGCCTCGCGTGCCGAGACATTGTCGTAGAGAACCGACCATACCATATCTGCAATCGGCATCTCGATGTTGCGACGCATAGAGCTTAGACGGATACACTCCGCAGCATAGTAACCCTCGGCAACCATAGTCATCTCATTCAGAGCGCTTTTCACCGAGCAACCCTTACCCATCAACGTGCCAAGACGGCGGTTACGGCTGAGGGGCGAGTAGCAGGTTACCAGCAAGTCGCCCATATATGCTGCGCTGTTGATATCGCGGTTATCCATCTTGATGGCCTCGTCGATAAATCGCTTCATCTCTGCGGCACAGCCCGCGATAAGCACAGCGAGGAAGTTATCGCCATAGCGCAAACCTACGGCAATACCTACCGCTACGGCGTAGATATTCTTCATAATCGCTGCAGCCTCAACACCCAATACGTCTGTCGAAAGGCTGCAACGGAAATACTCGTTAGCAAGGGTGTCGCGTACTATCTCCGCCGTAATAATGCTCTCCGAGGCAACAGTGAGATACGATAGCTGAAGCTGTCCCACCTCCTCGGCGTGCGAAGGACCTGTAACCACCGCGAGCTTATCCATAGGAACATCGTAGTACTTGTTCATATGCTCAACGATAGTGAGGTAGTCGCCAGGGATGATACCCTTAACTGCCGAGACCACAATCTTATCCTTAAGGCTTACGGTAAGTGGCTCGAGGAACTTCTTCATAAATGCCGATGGCATAGCCAACACCACAATGTCGGCATCCTTAACCACCTCGTTAATATCCGAAGATACTGTGAAGTAGTCGCTGTCGATGTAGCACCAAGGCAGATACTTGACGTTTCTGCTACGTGTTTCGAGTGATTCGCGGATATCGTCGTTTAGCACCAGCCAATCTACGTGGTGGCGATTAAATGTAAGTGTCTTAACAATTGCTGTTGCCCAACTGCCGTAGCCAAGCACGGCGCATCGAAGGCTGCTGTTTGTGTCCATAGGTAAAAAATTATTGACAAATTTAACAAAAAAATATTAAAACTCTTGCAAATTGTCCATATCTTTTTCCTATCTTTGCAAAGTAGAAATGACATAATTTACATTTAAATAATGTAAGGCGTTGATTCTTTGATAATTCCGACCTATGGCGCAGTGTGTGCCAAGAGTCGCTTTTTTGTCTATGAAACATTGTGGCAGAGGCGCGATTCGGGAGGAAAAAGGAGATTGAAAAATAAAAAAAAAGATAGATATGGGAATATTTTCACTAACACAAGAGTTGGCTATTGACCTTGGTACGGCCAATACGCTCATTATGCACAACGGCAAGGTTGTCGTTGACGAGCCATCTATCGTTGCGTTAAGCATCAAGACAGGCGACCTTATGGCTATCGGACATAAGGCACGTTTGATGGATGGTAGAACACACTCAAACATCCGCACTATCCGCCCATTGCGTGATGGTGTTATCGCAGATTTCGAGGCTACGGAGTTGATGCTTCGTGGCTTGATTAAGAAGGTAGGTGCTACACGTGGTATGTTCGCGCCATCGTTGCGTATGATGATTTGTATCCCTTCAGGCTCTACAAACGTTGAGATTCGCGCGGTGCGTGAGTCGGCGCAGCACGCTGGTGGTCGCGAGATTTACCTCATCTTCGAGCCTATGGCAGCAGCTCTTGGTGCAGGTTTGGATGTTGAGGCTCCAGAGGGTAACCTTATCATCGACATCGGTGGTGGTACTTCGGAGATTGCTTGTATCTCGTTGGGTGGTATCGTATGCTCGAAGTCTATCAACGTTGCGGGTGACGTATTTACAAACGATATCCAGAACTATATCCGTCAGCAGCACGGTATCCGTATCGGTGAGCGTACTGCCGAGGAGATTAAGTGTGCTATTGGTGCTGCGGTGCCAGAGTTGGAGAACGAGCCAGAGGATTACATCTTCACAGGTTCGAATATGCTAACCAACCTCCCACAGACCATCACGTTGAACTATAGCGAGATTGCCTACGCCTTGGATAAGTCACTCGTGAAACTCGATAATGCCTTGATGGAGGTGTTGGAGGAGATGCCACCAGAGTTGTACTCCGACGTTGTGAAAAATGGTATCTACTTGGCAGGTGGTGGTGCGCTTATCAAGGGCCTCGACCAGCGTTTGTCGAAGAAGTCGGGACTTCCGGTGCATATCGCCGAGGATCCACTGCGCGCTATCGCACGTGGTACTTGCATCGCTCTTAAGAACATCGGTAACTTCTCATTCCTTATCGGTGGCGATAAATAACCCGCGAGGGAGAGAGAACGAGGAGAGAGTAGATAGGGAGAGAACGAGAGAGTTACATAACGATATATCTTTAAAACGAGGCTGTCAGCAGATTTGTTAGGCAGCCTCTTTCAAACGAATATGCATAGACTTATAGAGTTTATAAAGCAGATTTATGTTCTGGTGTTGTTCATCCTCTTGGAGGTTGCTGCGCTATGGACATACGCCACGTCGTCGCCATATACCGAGGCGAAAATATTGTCGCGTACAACGGCTGTGGGAGCTGCCATAAGTGGCGCGGTGACGGATGTGGAGAACTTTTTTGCTCTGCCCGAGGCTAACCGTCTGCTTAATGAGCGTATCGCGCAGCTCAACGAGGAGCTCTACGACCTCAAGGAGCGTAGCTTGGAGGCTCCATACGAGGTGATGTCGGAGGGCGAGGAACCACAGTTCCGCTACCACCCCGCAAGCGTGGTGTCGATGACGACCAATCGTCAGCATAACCTCCTAACCCTTAACCGCGGTACGTTGGATGGCATCTCGAAGGATATGGGTGTTGTTACACCTTTGAACGAGTTGGTGGGATATGTGGTGTCGTGTAGCGACCATTACTCTATTGTTCAGCCTATGCTTAATACCGAGTTTAGTACGGGAGGCCGTCTGGTGGATAATGGCCACGTCTGCGTAATCTGGTGGTCGGGCAATTCGAAGTATGAGGTCGAGGCGAAGGAGTTGTCGGTCTACTCGGAGCCTAAGGAGGGTATGCGTGTTGAGGTGCGCTCGGAGCGTCTGCCCGAGGGCGTGCTTATCGGAACCATCACCGAGTATGAACTTAACACCGAGCGTTCGGCTTATAGTGCAAAGATTGCCATTGCGGCAGATATGTCGAAACTCGACGATGTGCTTATCGTGGAGAATACGAACTACGGTGAGATTGAGGAGCTTATGCAGCAGACAAATTAGTCGCCGAAGGTGATAAAAGAGAGTTTTTAAGAGAGTTACAATGTTTAGAAGTATCCCATACATAGGAATGACTATCGTGTTGTTGTTCCTCCAGATATTTATCCTTGACGAGTTGTCGATAGCTATGTGGCTACGTCCGATGCTCTTCCCGCTTATCGTTATGTTGCTACCTATGGAGTGGCGCACGATATGGGTGTTGTTGGCAACCCTCGCTGTGGGTGTTGTGATGGATGCGGCACTTGGCGGTGCGGGCCTCTATACCTCGACGCTCCTGCCTCTTGTAGTTATGCGTCGCTGGATATTGTATATCACAACGGGCCGTAGCGTGGAGGCGGGCGACCAGTCGTCGTTGCTGTCGCATATGTCGTCACGTCAGCTGATGATATATGTTGCGGCGATGATTGCGCTACACCACACGTTGTTCCTTACGCTTGAGTCGCTGTCGTTTGTTGCGCCATTGCGCCTCGTGGCAACGATAATATGTAGCACGCTATTGTCTGTGGCATTGGCGTGGCCTGTGGTGCGTTTGTTTGTCTCTAAAATCGTTGCGAAGTAGTTATGAATCAGGGATATATGCGATATAGAATGCTGCGTATAATTGTCGCTGCGGTGGGCGTGGTGATTCTTATACGTCTGTTCTCTATGCAGATACTCTCGGACGAGTATGACGCAAAGGCTACCCGCAACATCGTGCGTATCGAGACGGTGTATCCTATGCGTGGCGAGGTGCTTGACCGCCGTGGTGAGTATCTCGTTAAGAGCCGCGTGTGCTATGATGTTGTCGTGGTACATCGCGAGCTTCCAAAGGAGGGCTTCGATACTATGCGCTTGGCGTCGATTCTTGATATCACCCCCGAGTACCTCAATAAGCAACTTAAGAAGGCGCGCCAGAGTCCGCGTGCCGCAATCCTTGTCGTGGGCTACCTCTCGCAGGATAATAAACTGCTCCTTGACGAGGGTAACTTCAAGGGCTTCCACACCCGTTTCCGTACGGCACGTGAGTATCCCCGTAAAATTGGTGGTAACTTGCTCGGTTACGTGAGTGAGGTTACGGATAATCAGGTTGAGAAGTGGGAGTATTACGAGAAGGGTGACTATATTGGTACCAATGGTGTGGAGTCGGCATACGAGAGTCTGCTTCGTGGCGAGAAGGGTATCAGCTATCGTATCTACGATTCGCACGGTGCGGTGCAGGGTAGCTATAACGAGGGTGCGGATGACATCCTTCCAGTTAAGGGTGCGCAGCTAACCTCGACTATTGATGCACGTTTGCAGGAGTTTGCCGAGGAGCTTATGGTGGGTAAGATTGGCGCTGTGGTGGCTATCGAGCCATCGACGGGAGAGATTCTCGTTATGGTATCATCACCATCCTACAATCCCGACTTGATGGTAGGCCGTCAGCGTAACAACAACTACGCCTCGATGATTCACGATATGCGTCAGCCGCAGTTCAACCGCGCGGTGAAGGCAAAGTATCCTCCAGGCTCAACGTTCAAGCTCGTGCAGGGACTTATTGGACTTCAGGAGGGTGTACTACGCTCCTCGGACCGCTATCCTTGCAACCTCGGTTTCTCGTATGGCTCGCGTAAGATGGCGTGCCACGCACATAGTTCGCCACTCGATTTGCGCGATGCTGTGGCGCACTCTTGTAACGCATATTTCTGCTACGTATTCCGCGATATGATTACCAACGCGAAGTATGGCTCGGTGAAGGAGGGCGTGAGAGTGTGGAATAAGTATGTCGAGAGTTTCGGCTTTGGCCGTCAGCTTGGCACCGACTTCTATGGCGAGGGTAAGGGCTATGTGCCTACACCAGAGTACTACGATAAGGGTTATAACGGAAGGTGGAACTGGGGTACGGTGATTAACTGTGCCATTGGTCAGGGAGCGTTGGGATGCACGCCATTGCAGATGGCAAACCTCGCGGCTATCGTGGCAAACCGTGGTTACTACTATATCCCTCACATTGTGAAGCATATCGAGGGACGTGACTCTATTGATAGAAAGTTCTACGAGCGCCACTATACGATGGTCGACTCAATCCATTTCGTGCCGATTGTCGAGGGTATGTGGCGCGGTGTGAACGTAGCGGGTACTTCGGGCAGAGCGCGTCTTGAGGGGTTGGATGTGTGCGGTAAGACAGGTACGGCGCAGAATCCTAATGGTGCTGACCACTCTACGTTCCTGTCGTTTGCACCAAAGAATAACCCAAAGATTGCAATCTCGGTATATGTCGAGCACGGTGGCTTCGGAGCCTCTATCGCATTGCCTATCGCAAGCCTTATCGAGGAGTTGTACCTCACCGACACCATCACACGTCCGGAGATGGTCGAGCAGGTTCTCAACTTCAAACCTAATTATAGCCGTAACTACGATGCCAAGCAGCGTAAGTACGACGAGGAGCGTCAGAAAAAAGCAGCACAAAAGAGATAACTATGTATTCGGATTATAACATATCGCGTCGTAACTCGAGCATCTCCCTTTTCGGCAATGTCGATAGGGTGGCGCTGGGTTTGTATGTCGCAATCGTACTTATCGGTGTGTTGTCTATCACCTCGGCATCGTTCGAACCCGAGACTACGAACATCTTCTCGTTCAGCCACAACTATATGAAACAGCTGATGTGGGTGGGTATCTCGTGGACTATGGCTACGGTGGTGCTTCTGCTGGATAGAAGACTATTCCATATGTTTGCCTATCCCGCCTATGTGTTGGGTATATTGCTGCTTATCAGTACGTTGGTTTTCGGTACGAGAGTCAATGGTGCCAAGGCGTGGTTTGAGATAGGTAGCATCCGTATTCAGCCTGTTGAGTTTGTGAAGATTGCCGTGTCGCTGATGATGGCGCGTATTATGAGCGACTACGCCTTTAATATCAAGCGCTTGGTCGACTTAGTGAAGATTGCCGTAGTTATTTTGCTGCCCTTCGGAATTATCGTGTTACAGAACGATACAGGTTCGGGTTTGGTCCTCGGAGCCTTTCTCTTTGTGATGTACCGCGAGGGTTTGTCGAAGTATCTCTACTTCCCGATAATCTTCACAATTGTACTCTTCGTGGCGGCACTTATCCTGCAACCTACGGTGATATTCCTCGCCCTGCTGGTGATGTTTACGCTATATAGCATCCTCAAGTCTGGTGAGTTGATAGGCCACCTACGCTTCTTCTTCGGTATATTGCTGGGATGGCTGCTACTCTCGACACTCACGCCGTTGAGTGGCTACGTGTCGCTGATGATAGTGTGTGGCGTGGCGGTTGTGGTACTCGCGGGATTGGCTATTAAGACTCGTACGATGATGCTTCTATGGCCTATTGCGATGTTCTTCTATGCTATGGTCTTTGTGCCTACGGCCGACACCCTCTTCGAGCATCTTGAGCCTCACCAGAAGAATCGTCTTCTTACGTTCGTAGGTCTTATTGATGACCCGCGCGATGTGGGTTATAACGTCAACCAGTCTAAGATTGCTATCGGCTCGGGAGGTGTGTTCGGCAAGGGATTTATGCAGGGTACGCAGATTAAGTATGACTACGTTCCAGAGAAGCATACCGACTTTATCTTCTGTATCGTAGGCGAGGAGTGGGGATTTCTGGGAGCTGCCGTTGTTGTGTTGCTCTACGTGTCGCTTATCCTGCGCCTTATGAAGATGGGCGAACGAATAAAGGAGCCTTTCGGGCGAATATATTGCTACTCGGTGGCCTCGATACTCCTTGTTCACGTTATAGTAAATATAGGTATGACCATAGGTCTTATGCCTGTGATGGGTATTCCGTTGCCGCTGATGAGCTACGGAGGTTCGTCGCTTGTGGCCTTCACGCTTTTGATTATGATTGCCATACGCCTCGATGCCTCGACCACGCAGGGCGACTACCTATAATAATATGTATAATCCAAACGTTAAAGATATGTCGAACGAAAGATTGATATTTGTTACCAACGATGATGGTTACCAGTCGAAGGGTTTTCGCGCTGCGGTGAACCTCGCCCGCGAGTTCGGACGTGTTGTCGCCATTGCGCCAGAGCGTGTGCAGAGTGGTATGAGTCAGGCTATTACCATCACCCAGCCGCTCTTCTTGCGTAAGGTAGAGAGTAGCGAGAACTTGGAGATTTACGCCTTCTCGGGTACGCCCGTAGATTGCTCGAAGGTGGCCTTCGACCATATCTTTTTGGGACGTAAGGTCGACCTTGTACTGTCGGGCATCAACCACGGCTCGAATGCTGCGGTGAACGTTATGTACTCGGGAACTATGGGTGCGGCTATCGAGGGTAGCTTCTATAATATCCCTGCAATTGGTCTGTCGCTCGATGACCACGATGCGGATGCCGATTTCGAGGGTGCTGTGGAGTATGGCCGTAAGGTTATCGCTGCGGTGTTGGAGGCGGCAGATAGACTTCCTCGTCCGTTGTGCCTCAATGTGAACGTTCCACGTTGCAAGGCCGAGGAGATTCAGGGTATTCGCCTTGCACGTCAGACCCGAGGCTTTTGGCGCGAGGAGTTCTACGAGCGTACCGACCCTCACGGCAGAGGTTACTTCTGGCTTACGGGAGCATTCCAGAATGCCGAGCCAGAGGCTGAGGATACCGACGAATGGGCATTGGCGCACCGATATGTATCGGTTGTCCCAGTGCAGACCGATATGACTGACTATCGCCAGCTTAAGGCGCTCGACGGCGTGTTGTAGAGAGTTGTAACGAATAGACGTGGGATATGACGGCAGTAGAGATATTGATGATAGTCTCGATTGTTATGCAGGTCGGAGCTATGATTATCGCCCTGTTCTTGGTCGGAAGAACCAAGTATATGGCGTTGTGGATATGCTGCGTCATAAGCTTGTTGCTACTTTGTGTCGAGCGTTACTTTCAACTTCAGGAGTTTGCGGGCAACGATGTCTCGGATATGCTCTTTGCGTGGGTGGGTATCGTGGTGTCGCTTAGTTTCTCAATATGTGTGCTTTGTGCCCGCTTCCTTGTCTCGCACGTCGAGGATGTTACGATACAGCGCCGTGTTCTCGAGAATAGACTCCTTACGTCGGTGCTTCGTACCGAGGAGCGCTCGCGAGCTTCGTTCTCACGTGAGTTGCACGATGGTTTAGGACCACTGCTCAGCTCCGCCAAAATGTCGCTCTCGGCGTTGCAGCGCGCGGAGTTAAGTCCCAAGGATAGGGCGATGTTGCAGAATAGCACTGCGGTAATTGATGAGGCGATACGCTCCTTAAGGGAGATATCCAACAACCTCTCTCCACACGTCTTGAATAACTTTGGCTTGGCGCGAGGCATCAAGAACTTTGTCGATAGATTGGGGCAGGTTTACGAGAAGCCCGCTATCGTGTTCGATACCACACTGCGTGAGCAGCGCTATGATTCGAATGTCGAGGTTATCATCTATCGCGTGGTGTGTGAGCTTATCAACAACTCGCTCAAGCACGCCGAGTGTAGCCAGATACGTCTGTCGCTTGTCGAGGAGTCGGGACTCTTGGTGTTGGACTACTCGGATAATGGCAAGGGTTTTGTGCTTCGTGATGTGGAGTACTCGGGTATGGGACTCTCGAATATCCGCTCGAGGGTGTCGTCGCTAAAGGGTAAGGTCGCGATAACGAGCCGCCCAAATGAGGGTATGAGCGTAAATGTGAGGGTGTCGGTCAGTGGTGCCGAGATACCTGATACTACGAATTTGGAACCTACGAATAGAAAGAAACGTAATAGAAGAAATGGAAGGAAAAATCATTAAAATAGCACTTGTTGATGACCATACGCTCTTCCGTACGGGACTGCGA
The DNA here is from genome assembly GCA_015656305.1 of Alistipes sp. GTDB lineage: Bacteria > Bacteroidota > Bacteroidia > Bacteroidales > Rikenellaceae > Alistipes. Next base: position 838 of record JADBON010000025.1, on the reverse strand, counting down.
GGATTGTTGTCACAACGTGATGATTTTGAGGTTGTTGCCGATGTGGGTAGCGGCGAGGAGTTTCTCGCGGCGTTGCCTACAATGGAGGTGGATGTTGTGTTTATGGATATCTCGATGCCTGGTATTGATGGTGTGGAGACCACACGCCGAGCCTTGCAGCAGCGTCCCGATTTGAAGGTTATAACCCTCTCGATGTTTGGCGATGACCACTACTACTCGCTAATGGTGGAGTGTGGCGCATCGGGTTTTCTACTCAAGGACTCGGATATCGAGGAGGTCTACTCGTCGGTTGATGCTGTGGTGGCTGGCGATAGCTACTTTAGTGCTGCGTTGCTCGGTTCGATGACTCGCAATATGAGTCGCCAGAGCGTTGCGGTGTCGGAGGATGAGGATGCTCTCTCGGAGCGCGAGATAGAGATTCTAATGGAGGTGTGTCGAGGTTTGTCGAATCAGGAGATTGCCGATAAACTCTTCATCTCGAAGCGTACGGTGGATAAGCATCGTGCCAATATCCTCGAAAAGACAGGGTGCAAGAATACCGCAAACTTGGTGGTCTATGCAATTAAGAATCGCTTGGTAGAGCTATAAAAGGGTGGGCAGTCAGTAGCCCTAAATAGGGGTTGTTGTTTTATGTAGCCTAAAGAATAAGGGTGTTCGCCGTAGTTGGTGAACACCCTCTCTTTTTACTCCTTCCACATAAGAATCGAAGACTTTATCTTGCCCGCCTCGTCGTAGATGATATAGCCCTTATCATCGACCTCATAGAGCTGAATCCAATAGACATCCTCGTTGTTAACCTGAAAGTTACCCTTCGGAACAAGGATGCCGCCATAACGCT
>JADBON010000204.1:0-3190 GCA_015656305.1 Alistipes sp. | reverse complement strand
AGGAACTCGAAGATATCCTCGTTATACTCCTCGTAGGTCGACATCGAGCGCTTCTTATTCGCCAAATCATTGACCTCCTTTGGTGTGCGAGCCTTGCGGAAGTCGGGGAGTGCGATTGTCGTAGCGCGGTCGGTCTCAATATCTATGATATACTCCACGCGGTCACCAACCTCGATGCTATCTCTCGAGAAGTGGCCACTGATAGTAGGCACCTCGCCACGTACCTCCGTTGCCGAGAGGCACATAACAGCCATTGCTACCACCGATAGTAGCGCTATGTAAAGGTGGCGTATCATCGTTTCTTAAACATCTTTATAAGTTCCTTAACGTAGTCTCCGTCTGTGGCAACCTCGGCCATATCGACACGGTTGTGGCTCAAGAGCGATGCCATAGCCTCGTTACGCTCGTCGTACTGCTTGGTCCAGAACTCCCTAACGCGGCGTGATGAGGTGTCGAGCCAGCTACGTACTCCCGTTTCGGCATCCTCAACCTCTATGATACCCACATCGGGAAGCTCCTTATCGCACTTATCGAAGACACGTATCGCCATAATATCGTGTTTCGAGGAGGCGATTTTCAGGGCATCATCCAGCTTTGGCATATCCGCAGGTGAGTTGATAAGGTCGCTCAACAAGAATGTCGTAGCACGCTTCTTATTCACACCCACAAGGAAGCGCAACGCCTCGGAGATGTTAGTCCCCTTGCCCGAAGGTGTGAAGCTCACTAACTCACGGATAATCATAAGGATATGGCTACGTCCCTTCTTCGGAGGTATAAACTTCTCGATATGGTCCGAGAAGAGGATACATCCCACCTTATCGTTGTTTTTAGATGCCGAGAAGGCGAGGGTTGCGGCAATCTCGGTTATGAGATTCTTCTTCGTAAGCTCCTCGGAGCCGAACATACGCGATGGCGATACGTCGACAACAAGCATCATCGTCAGCTCACGCTCCTCCTCGTAGACCTTGACGTGTGCGCGGTGTGCTCGTGCCGTAACGTTCCAGTCGATATCGCGCACATCATCTCCTGGGCGATACTCTCTCACCTCCGAGAATGACATACCACGGCCGCGAAACGCAGTGTGGTACTTACCTGCGAAAATCTCGTCCGAAAGACCTCGAGTCTTAATCTCTATGCGCCTAACGCGCTTTAGTATATCCTCGTCGTTATACTGCATTATGGCACGATGACGTTATTGAGGATGTCGGTTATAATCTGCTCAGTAGTAATATTCTCAGCCTCAGCCTCGTAGGTTAGACCAATGCGGTGGCGAAGCACGTCGTGACATACGGCACGCACATCCTCTGGAATCACATAACCACGACGCTGGATGAAGGCATAGGCGCGTGCTGCCTTGGCAAGGGCGATGCTGGCACGTGGCGAGCCTCCATAGGCGATAAGTGGCTGAAGATGCTGAAGGTGATACTCCGCAGGCTCACGTGTTGCGAAGATGATGTCGATGATGTATCGCTCGATCTTCTCGTCCATATAGACCTTGTTGACAATCTCTCGAGCGCGCATAATATCCTCTGGCGTGATGACCTTCTCGACCTCTGGCATACCCTCACCGCGGAGGTTCATACGTATGATGTCAAGCTCCTCGGCACGCTTAGGGTATGATATCTTTGCCTTGAGCATAAAACGGTCTACCTGTGCCTCTGGGAGTGGATAGGTACCCTCCTGCTCGAGAGGGTTCTGTGTCGCAAGTACGAGGAATGGCTTTGGAAGAGGGTAGGTGCTTTCGCCAATTGTCACCTGCTTCTCCTGCATAGCCTCCAAGAGTGCCGACTGAACCTTGGCTGGCGAACGGTTAATCTCATCCGCAAGTACGAAGTTCGCAAAGATAGGGCCTCGCTTAACGCTAAACTCCTCGTTGCGCTGCGAGTAGATAAGCGTACCGATAAGGTCGGCTGGCAGCAGGTCGGGAGTAAACTGTATGCGGGCAAACTTCGCATCTACGGCCTTCGAGAGTGTGGTGATGGCGAGGGTTTTTGCCAAGCCAGGAACACCCTCCAAGAGGATGTGACCATCCGAGAGAAGACCTATGAGGAGGGTGTCGATGAGGTGCTGCTGACCTACGATGACACGCGAAATCTCCTTGCGGAGTGTGTCGACAAATACCGACTCCTCCTGAATATGAGCATTCAGCTCCTTGATGTTTACAACTTCGTTCATTGTTATATTGATATTATTCTTTTCCAATGGTTGAAACGCCCTTTAGCGTGCGTGTATTATGCAAAGTTACAAATTTATTTTAAAAATCAATCGCTTCGTCGTAGATGCGTATGCCCTCGACGGGTTTTGCGATGCTCACAGCAGGGGTTAGCGAGGTGCTGTGGAGCATAGCGCGGGTTGCCGATTGCGAGATTCGCTTACCTGTGATATCGGCTATTGTTGCTGCAAGGGCTATGTCGTGGTTTGCATCGCCCCAATCGCAGCGTGGCAGCGGGAAGTTCTTATCGGAAACACCCATTGTGTTCGCCTCGTTGGTGAGGTCAATGTCGGGTGTTATGCCCTCGCCCCAATCTCCGAAGCCCTTGGCATTGAAGCACATAAAGGTGATAGGAGCATACTCCACCATTGTGTTTCCTATTCTCTTTCGTGTCACATCCATACCGCAATTCTTACCCTGTGTGGTGCCACCTATGGCCTTCACCGTAACGTCCAAGCCACGAAGGCCCATAATCACCAACTCCGATGCCGAAGCGGTGTACGACGAGCAAATCACGTTGAGGCTCTCAAGGCTGAGTATCGCGCCCGTATTTTGTAGCGTGAAGAGCGTCTGTCCCTCGGCAATCGTATTCTTTGGGTTGCGGCGTATGCAGCATAGTGTAGAGCCCTCCATCGTTGCAGGCATAAGTGCCGAGCAGAGCTTTACGGCACTATCCACCGAGCCACCTCCGTTGTGTCGTAGGTCGAGGATTACGTTATCCACCTCCGCGGTTGCAAACTCCTGAAGCACAGCGATAAGCTCCTCGTCGTACTCGCTCTCGAAACCCTTATATACGAGATATCCTATCTTCTGATTGTCGACCTCAATAATCGAGTAGTGGGTGATAGGCGATGTGATGTAGGCGCCCTTCTCGAGCTTTGTGATGAAGCTCTCGCCATCGGTCTGTCGCCTAAGTTCGAGGCGTGGTGATGAGGCGGTGTTGCCCTGAATACCTGTGAAGAGGTTGTAGTAGTTATT
>JADBON010000285.1:0-2319 GCA_015656305.1 Alistipes sp. | reverse complement strand
TGTGGTGATGGTGTCGCCGTGGCTCATCCACACCTGCGACTCCTTTGAAAGGCCCTGCATAAGAGCGTCGTCGGCCTTTACGACCTGCATACGCGCACGGCCATACTCTCTACTTGGTGATGCCTCGACCTTACCACCGTAGAAGTGGGCAAGGTACTGGGCGCCATAGCATACGCCCAAGAGTGGCATCTTACCCTTGATAGCATCGAGGTTGAAACGTGGAGCATCCTCCTCGCGCACCGAACGTGGTGAGCCAGAGAGAATTACACCGCGCACAGACTCATCGAGTGCTGGAGGGTTGTTGAATGGGTGAATCTCGCAATAGACCATCATCTCACGAATACGACGTGCGATGAGCTGGGTGTACTGCGACCCAAAGTCGATGATTATAATTTTCTCCATCTAATGCAATAAGCAATTAGTAATTAATAAATTATCGTAGTTGTAGCTAAACGCCTGATTATGTTTTAGGGAGTTTAAGGAGTTTAAGGAGTTTAGGGAGGAGTCCTACATTATGCACGCTGCTCTCCCTAAATTCCCTAATTTCCCTAAATTCCCTAATAAAAAATTCCCTTATCACGCCAAATTATTCTCCTCGTGAGTAGTTTGGAGTCTCGCTGGTGATAGTAATATCGTGTGGGTGGTTCTCGGTAACACCGCTCGATGTGATGCGGATGAAACGTGCAGTCTGCAACGTATCAATATCCTTCGCACCGCAGTAACCCATACCCGCACGGATACCACCTACGAGCTGATAAACAGTCTCCGCGAGCTTACCCTTGAATGGCACGCGACCTACGATACCCTCTGGAACGAGCTTCATAACGTTTACCTCGCCCTTCTGGAAGTAGCGGTCGGCAGAGCCAGCCTTCATAGCGTCGATAGAGCCCATACCGCGGTAAGCCTTGAACTTACGACCATTATATATAATAGTCTCGCCTGGCGACTCCTCGGTACCTGCGAACATAGAGCCTACCATAACGCAGTTACCACCCGCAGCCAACGCCTTAACGATATCGCCCGAGTAGCGAAGACCACCATCAGCGATGATAGGCACACCCGCCTTCTTAGCCTCGGTAGAAGCGGCATAGATAGCCGAAAGCTGTGGCACGCCGACACCCGCGATGATACGTGTGGTGCAGATAGAGCCTGGGCCGATACCTACCTTGATACCGTCAGCACCATTCTCGATAAGGTACTTAGCAGCCTCGGCAGTAGCGATGTTACCACACACAACGTCGAGGTGTGGGTACGCGGCCTTAATCTTCTTCAACAAGTCGACAACGCCCTTTGTATGGCCGTGCGCAGAGTCCAAAACCACTGCGTCAACCTCCTCGGCTACGAGTGCCGCAACGCGGTCCATAGCATCTGGCGTGATACCGATACCCGCAGCTACGCGCAAACGGCCCTTAGAGTCCTTGCACGACATAGGGTTATCCTTGAGCTTTGTGATGTCGCGGTAGGTGATAAGACCTATCAACTTACCCTCGTTATCCACCACAGGGAGCTTCTCAATCTTATTCTGAAGAAGCACCTCGGCAGCGAGCTTAAGGTCAGTATCGTGAGTAGTCACGATGTTATCCTTGGTCATAACCTCCTCAATCTTACGCTCCATATCGCTCTGGAAACGGAGGTCGCGGTTGGTTACGATACCGATAAGCAAGCCCTTCTCATCCACCACTGGGATACCGCCGATTTTGTTCTCCTGCATAAGCTGAAGCGCATCGCCCACGGTGTTATCCTTGAGGATAGTTACAGGGTCATAAATCATACCGCTCTCGGCACGCTTAACACGGCGTACGTGAGCCGCCTGCGCTGCGATAGACATATTCTTGTGGATAACGCCGATACCGCCCTCGCGTGCCAAAGCAATCGCAAGAGTAGCCTCCGTAACGGTATCCATCGCCGCAGAGACGATAGGTATGTTCAAAGTGATATTTCGAGAGAATCGAGCCACTGTCGAAACCTCGCGAGGAAGTACCTCAGAGTAGGCTGGTACGAGCAACACATCATCAAATGTGAGACCTGTTGGCAGTACCCTTTCATCAATAAATGACATATCAGGTAAATTTAAGGTATTACATTTTTTTGTTGCCTACAAAAGTACTAATTATTTATGAGACGTGCAACACTTTGCCCTAAAAAATCGCTATTTCAGCCGCTTTACCGCGCATAAATCTCTATTTTGCTATGCTCGAGGATGGGATTGGGTATGCACAAAATTGATTTTGTGCGGTTTTGGGGCGCACAAGATGCACATCGCGCACATCGGCACACAACCCGTTTGTGCGTGTTTTTGTGTGTTTGTGTGCTTCGCCC
>JADBON010000107.1:0-4925 GCA_015656305.1 Alistipes sp. | reverse complement strand
TATTCACCCACGATGACTTACGGTCGAGATTCTCGATAACGCCCTCGGCAAGCGTGATAGCCGTACCACTTGGCGCATCCTTCTTCCACATATGGTGAGTCTCCTCGATACGCACGTCATACTGCGAATATGGATTCATCAACTCGGCAAGACGGCGATTGAGGCGGAACATCATATTCACACCAATCGAGAAGTTCGAGGCATAGAAGAGCGCACCACCCCTCTCTGCAGTAAGCTCCTTCATCTCGCCAAAGCGTGCGAGCCATCCCGTAGTGCCACACACAACCTTACCTCCTGCATTAAGCACCTTCGCAACATTATCCGCACCCGTCTCAGGCGTTGTGAACTCGAACGCCACATCCACCTTTGCGATATTCTCGGCTGTTAGCTCCTCGGCATTCGCCTCATCAATCACCAACTCCACGTTGTGGCCACGCTCCACGAGGATACGCTCAATCTCGCGTCCCATCTTTCCGTAGCCTATAATAGCACATTTCATACTCCTATTTCATTTAAATAAATAACGCGGTAAAGATAATAAAATTTTCGCAATCGTAGTAACGTACCAACAATTTTCGCTACCTTTGAAGCCTTAATTTAGACCAAATTACTATGCGACTACTCATTCGATATATCATCACGCTTCTGGGTATAATCACTATCGCGCTACCCTCGGCCTCGGCACAGGGTAAGTTACCGCGTAGTGTCAGCGACTCTATCTGCGTGGCACTTAGAGAGATAACCCTAAAGGAGGTAGCCGGCAGCTACGTCAAGGTAGAGAGTGTGCGTCTGCGCGAGAAGGGTAAATCTCACATCGTAGAGGTACACACCTCAGTGGAGTTGGCATACTACCCTATGCGCCCCGACAACCTCAACAATCTATACAATGCGGTACGCGAGCAACTCCCCAAGGAGTATCGCCACCACACGATTCTTATCTACGCCAAGGGCGAACTTATCGACAACCTCGTTCCGCAATACTACCGCAAGGGCAAGGATGAGCGTAGCTTCACAAATAGCTCCCCACAGCCCCTTATCACACGTCGCAGCAACATCTCGGAGCCATCGCAGGGACTTCTAAATCGTCATATTGCGCTATGGCAGAGCCACGGTAGATACTTCAACCAGAGTCGCAATATGTGGGTGTGGCAACGCTCACGCCTATGGGAGACTGTCGAGGATCTCTATACGCAGAGTTACGTACTCCCCTACCTCGTTCCGATGCTGGAGCGTGCGGGAGCTACGGTGCTTCTGCCCCGCGAGCGAAGTGTGCAGAGTATCGAACTTATAGCCGACAACGACAAGGGCATCGACAACACCCATTACCGTGAGGAGAATGGCACCGAGAAGTGGCGCGAGGGCGGTGTTGGTTTTGCTCATATTCAGGAGAGTTATGCCACGGGTGAAAACCCATTTGATGATGGTACATCGCGTATTGCTACCGCAGTACCCGACACACAATCAGCAAGTTGGGCGCATTGGGGTGGTAAAATCGAGAAGGCGGGAATATATAGCGTTTATGTTGCCTACACCTCGGCAAAAAACTCCGTGACGGATGCTCAATACATCGTTCACTCGTCGGGTGGCGACAGGGAATTTCACGTCAACCAGAAGATGGGTGGCTCGATGTGGGTATGCCTCGGAGAGTTCTACTTCGAGGAGGGCAACCACACACGTCTTGTGAGCCTTAGCAATAGCTCCACGCAGCGCGGCGTGGTCTCTGCCGATGCTGTGAAGATTGGTGGCGGAATGGGTAACATACGCCGTAGCGTCGAGGCAGAGTTCCGCACCGAGGGCGAGGAGTATGAGGAGTCGGTAAGTGGCTATCCTCGCTTCACCGAGGGTGCGCGATATTGGTTGCAGTGGTCGGGATTTTCAACCGATGTATATGCCGCAAAGCAGAATAAGGATGACTACAAGGAGGACTATATGTCGCGCTCGCATTGGATAAATGCCCTGATGGGTGGCAGCGAGAGGCTAAAGCGCGAGAAGGGTAAGAGTATCCCTGTAGACCTCGCATTGGCATTCCACTCCGATGCTGGCGTGCGACTCAACGATGATGTTATCGGCACGCTGGGAATCTACTGCACGAAGGAGGACAAGGGTAAGTTCTCGAACAACGCCTCACGCCTCCGCTCGCGCGACCTTACCGACTTGGTTATGAGCCAGATAGTAGATGATATTCGCGCCAAGTATGAGCCTAATTGGGTGCGTCGTGGTATGTGGGATAGAGCCTACTACGAGGCACGTATGGGAGCTTGCCCAACGATGCTTCTCGAACTTCTCTCACACCAGAACTTTGCCGATATGCGCTATGGCCTTGACCCTTCGTTCCGCTTCGACGTAAGCCGCTCGATATATAAGGGCATACTGCGCTATCTATCAAGCCAATACGACACTCCATACATAGTGCAGCCGCTCCCCGTAAATAGCTTTGCGATAGAGCTTGATGGCAACAAAGCGGAGCTTAGTTGGAGCGCTACAATTGACACGTTGGAGCCCTCGGCAGCCCCCGACTACTATATCTTATACACGCGCGTTGGCGATGCGGGCTTCGACTGCGGAGTGCGTATCGACGCAACCTCGACAACGCTAACCCTCGAGACGGGTAAGCGCTATAGTTTCCGCATCACGGCGGTGAATGAGGGTGGCGAGAGCTTCGACTCGGAGACTCTCTCGGCATACGTTGCAAAGAGTAGCAAGGGCACGGTGATGATTATCAATGGCTTCGACCGCGTCTCTGCGCCTATGAGTCAGCAGGGCGATTCGATAGCGGGTTTCTTCAACCACTACGATAGTGGCGTGGCGTATATTCAGGATATCTCGTTTATTGGCGAGCAGGTGATTTTCGACCGCGCACTCTCGAAATCGGAAAACGACAACCACGCCCTCGGCACCTCGTATAACGACTACGAGACACGCGTATTGGCGGGTAATACGTTCGACTATCCGGCCCTCCACGGTAAGGATATCGCAGAGGCGGGATACTCCTACACCTCGGCATCGCAAAAGGCTGTAACAGAGCATTGTATATCTATCGAGCGCTACCCTATCGTAGACCTTATCTTGGGCAAGCAACGTGCCACAAAGATTGGCCGCGGCACGTCGGGATACCACTTCGAGGTGCTTCCCGCAGAGCTGCAACACACGCTTCGTGACTACACCCTAAATGGCGGCGCGCTGATGCTTAGCGGCAGCTACACACTCCAAGAGTTGTGGTACTCGCCGATTGCCACACAGGAGGACCGCGACTTTGCCGAGAAGGTTCTCAAGGTGCGCTTTGGCGGTGGTATGGCATCACGAAATGGCGAGGTGCGCAGCGTCCCTTCGCGCCTATCGCGCAAGAAGTTAGCCTTCGCATTCAACACCGAGCCTTCGGAGGAGATATACCCCGTAGAGTCGCCCGAGGTGGTGCAGCCAGCCGACAAAAAGGCCTTTACCATACTCCGCTACACCCACTCGCAGGAGTCGGCAGCGGTGGCATACGAGGGTGCGTATCGCAGCGTTGTCGTAGGCTTCCCGATTGAGACTATCAAGGATGAGAAGCAACGAGCAAAATTTATGGAATCCGCACTTAATTTCCTTAATAATAAATAGTTATGGCACTTTCGAAACACGACATAAAGAGTATTGTTATGCCTCTGGCAATGGTCGTTGGAGCGTTGCTCTGTCGACCTTTGGCAGTTGTGGAGACCGCGACAAATAATATGCTTACGCCAATACTCATTGCAGCGATGCTCTTTATCACCTTCTGTCGCATTGAGATTCGCGATATGCGTCTAAGTATCATCCACTTATGGATGCTACTTATTCAATTTCTCGGCTCCATCGCGATATATTACGTTGTTACGCTGCTACTCGGCGATACGGTAGGTCAGGGCGCTATGATATGTGTCCTTGCGCCTATTGCTATGGCTGCGGTGGTGATTGGCGGAATGCTCGGTGCTAATGTCACTACGATGGTGACTTACAGCCTTTTATGTAATCTCGTAACGGCAATCGTTGCACCATTTATCCTCCACGCCTTTGGTAATGGCACCTGCACGTTTTTGGGCATCATTGGCCGCGTGGCACCTACGCTTATCGCTCCGTTTGTAGTAGCACAGGTGCTTCGCTTCGTATGGCGTCGCGCGGCGGAGTGGGTTGCGGCACGCTCCTCGTTGTCGTTCTACCTTTGGCTAATCTCATTAGTGTTGGTAATGGGCCGCACAACGGCATTTATCATCGACACGGATGCTGACATCATCGTGGAGGTGGAGTTGGCGTTGGTTGCTCTGGTGCTATGCCTCGTGCAGTTTAAGGTGGGACATATACTTGGACACGCCCTCGGAGATGTTGTGGCGGGAGGACAGTCCGTAGGTCAGAAGAATACGATTTTGGCGATATGGATGACGCTCAACTTCCTAAACCCTATCGCCTCAATCGCCCCTACGGCATATATCGTATGGCAGAACTTTGTGAATAGCTATCAAATCTATCGCACGAACCACAAGAGGCGAGCTTAACGCAAAAAAATATGGTGTTGCTTACAGTAAGCAACACCATATTTTCTTCTCCCGCGCAAGGTTACTTCTTACGCTCCTTCTCCTCGCTATGCTCCTCGGCCTTGATGCGAGCAATCTCCGCCTTTGCCTTGGCCTCCATACTCTTATACTCAGCCTCAACGGACTTTGTCTTTGCCTTTGCCGAGGCCATCTCCTGCTTATACTGTGCCATCTGCTGCTTATATGCGATATTGCCATTATCGTACTTGGCCTTAGCCTCCTTCACAATACGCTTCTGCTGCTCGATAGCCAACTTATACTCCTCCTTAATGGCCTCAAACTCCTTCTTCGCCAAGTCGATACGGTCCTTCGCAGCATCAGTGATACGACGCTCCTCGCTACGTACCTCCGCAATAGCATTCTTACTCTCGGCAACAATAC
>JADBON010000160.1:0-3962 GCA_015656305.1 Alistipes sp. | reverse complement strand
GAGGTTCCTGCATATCACAAGCTTCTTGTAGTGAGCGATGTTGCTGTTCTTCCATGCCCATCACTTGAGCAGAAGAAGCAGAGTGCTAAGTACCTTATCCAGACTGCAAACAACCTCGGTATCGAGACTCCAAAGGTTGCGCTAATCGCTCCATCAGAGCAGCTTCTTCCAAAGGTAGTTAGTTCAGTAGAGGCTAAGGAGCTTTCAGACCTCGGTCAGGCAGGCGAGCTCGGCAACGCTTTGTTCCAGGGTCCATTGGCATTGGATGTTGCTATCGACGAGGAGTCTGTTAAGATTAAGAAGCTTACAGGTCCTGTTGCAGGTGACGCAGACTGTATGTTGTTCCCTAACTTGGAGTCTGGTAACGTATTCTTCAAGGCTTGCTCTAAGTTTGGTGGCGCAGAGTTGGCAGCTATGGTAGCTGGTCCTATGGCTCCTTGTGTATTGACATCACGTGGTGACTCTACAAAGACTAAGCTCTACTCTATCGCACTTGCTTGTTTGTCAGCTAAATAATTTCGAATAAGTTAATAACATATATTATGGCTTATAGAATTCTAACAATTAACCCTGGCTCTACTTCAACAAAGGTAGCTTTGTTCGAGGATATGGCACAGGTTCAGACCTTGAAGCTCAGCCACTCGGCAGAGGAGATCGCACGTTTTGCATCTGTTGCTGACCAGTTGGAGTGGCGTTTGGAGATTATCCTCGACGCTTTGAAGGCTGATGGTATTGAGCTTACATCACTCGACGCTGTTATTGGTCGTGGTGGTTTGATGCGCCCTATCGAGGGTGGTGTATACCGTGTAGGTGAGGGTATGATTGCCGACCTCGTAGCACCAAAGCGTCAGCACGCCAGCAACCTTGGTGCATTGATTGCACGTCGCATCGCTGATGCAGCAGGTGTTGAGGCATATATCGCAGATCCTGTTGTAGTTGATGAGCTTCAGGATATGGCACGTGTTAGCGGTCTTAAGGAGCTTCCACGTCGCTCTATCTTCCACGCTTTGAACCAGAAGGCTATCGCACGTCGCTATGCTAAGGAGGTAGGCCGTCCTTACGAGGAGCTTAACCTTGTAGTAGTACATATGGGTGGTGGTATCTCTGTATCGGCACACTATCAGGGCCGTGTTATTGATACTAATAACGCTCTCGATGGTGACGGTCCATTGGCTCCAGAGCGCGCTGGTTGCTTGCCAGCAGGTGACTTGGTAGACCTCTGCTTCTCAGGTAAGTACGACAAGGGTGAGATTAAGAAGTTGTTGGCAGGTAAGGGTGGTCTTGTAGATCACGTAAACTGCAACAACGTTCAGGAGCTCAACGAGGTACGTGCCGCAAATGGTGATGCTGAGGCACGCTTTATGCTCGACACTATGGCATACTCTGTTGCTAAGTACATTGGCGAGATGGCAGTAGTGTTGAAGGGTAAGGTTGATGCTATCCTTCTCACAGGTGGTATCGCTTGGAACGACTGCGTAAACGAGGTTATCATTGATTACTGTAAGTTCCTCGCACCTATCAAGATTTACCCAGGTGAGAATGAGCTTGAGTCATTGGCAGAGAACGCTCTTCGTGTATTGAAGGGTGAGACTGTAGCCAAGGAGTACTAAAATTTATAGTGATAAGGTATCATCTGTGGTCTCTTACTTGCTTGCAAATACCTCATTTACACCAAGTAAACTGCGGATTTGCAATCTGCGATAAGCCACCACATCTAATACCTTCTAACGATAAATTTAGTGGCGCTAATTGAGGCGCATAGTTGCGCTGATTGAGGCGTTACACAATTCGCTAAATTTTTAGGCGATGAAAATTCTAATTATCAACGGGGCGAACCTCAATCTCTTGGGGCGTCGCCAACCTGAGATATACGGACGTGAGAGCTTCGAGGATTACCTCGAGGCTCTTCGCGCACGTTATCCAGAGCATACTCTCGATTACTATCAATCGAATATCGAGGGCGAGATTGTCGAGACGTTGCAACGCGCTGAGGGTGAGTACGATGGCATTGTGCTAAATGCTGGTGGCTACACTCACACCTCTGTTGTTATCCGCGATGCTATGTCGGCTATCTCTACACCTGTTGTCGAGGTGCATATCTCCTCAATTCTTTCGCGCGAGGAGTTCCGCCACGTGTCGATGTTGGCACCTGCGGCAGTGGGAACTATTATGGGCTTCGGTATGGAGTCCTATCGCTTGGCTGTTGAGCATCTTATTGGTTAGCGTATGGCTGAGCAGAGGTTGGAGCGCAAGGTTGCGTCGGGTATAGCGTGGAGCTTCTCGGAGAAGTTACTCACGATGGTTGTGCAGATGGTCGTAAGCATCATCGTCGCACGTGAGCTTATGCCCGAGGACTTTGGCGTTATGGCCATTATGACCTTCTTTACCTCTGTTGCTTTGGCTATTGTCGATAGTGGATTTTCGCAGACACTTATTCGTAAGGCGTCGCCTACGGATAGCGATTACCGTACGGTGCTTTGCTTCAACTTGCTGATGTCCATTGTGTTATACTTTGTGCTTATTGCCGTAGCACAACCCATCTCACGACTCTATGACACGCCTGTAATCTTGGACATAGCACCTATTCTCTTTCTTATCCTTCCTATCAATGCCCTCTGTGTGGTGCAGACCGTGATGTTTACCCGCGAGTTCCGCTTTGCGCTACTCTCGAAGATTGTCTTCTCGGCATCGCTTATCAGTGGCATTGTGGCTGTTGTTATGGCCGTTGCAGGGTGGGGTATATGGGCGTTGGTGGCACAGCGACTACTTATGATGGGTATCAAGGCTGTGGCATTTTGGTCGATACGTTGCTGGCGTACGGATGCTCCTGTGAGCCTCGCAGCGTTACGCGAAATGGCGCCATTCTCGCTACGCCTTCTTCTTACCGACCTTATCGCCTCTATATATAATAATGTAGCGCAACTGTTTATCGGTAAGATGCATAACACCTCGATGTTGGGCTACTACTCGCAGGCGCAGAAACTTAAGGACCTCCCCGTAATCTCTACTGTTCAGGCTGTTCAGGGTGTTACATTCCCTGCGCTGTCACAACTTAAAGATAACGATGAGAAGTTCACGGCTGGTTACTTGCGTATTGTGGAGCTGCTGTCGTTTGTGTTGTTCCCCGTGATGTTATGTATGATTGCCGTTGCAGACGATATGTTTATGCTGCTCTTGGGCCAGAAGTGGATGCCTACAGTGCCATTCTTCGAGATTTTGGCACTCTCGGGGTTGTTCTATCCTTTGGGGGTGGTTGCCTACAATGTGCTTAAGAGCCGCAGTGATGGTAGTGTTATAGTACGTCTTGAGTTTGTTAAGCGCCTGATACAGACCATTATACTTGTAGTTACAATACCTATTGGTGTGGAGGCTGTGGCGTGGGGAATATCCGCTATGGCACTTGTGGAGTGGATGCTTAATGCTACTACTGCTATGCGCTACGTGTCGTGCAATATCGTAGCCCTTCTACGTCGCATAGCACCCTCGATGATTCTTGCTATGGTGATGTTTATAGCGGTAAGGATATCGCAGCCATACTTTGCATCGTTGCACGTTGCTTTGCGCCTACTCTTGGGCATTCTTATTGCTATTGCGACCTATCTTGGTGGTGCGTGGTTGTGCCGCATCAACGCCCTTGGTGAGGCGTTGTCGCTTCTTCGTGCAACATTATCAAAATCAGAGCATTAGAAGTGCTCAAATCCTCGAATTTCAATATCTGAAGGTGCGCCGTTGTCGAGCCACGTGAGTGTCTCGGTGTCGGTGATTGTGCCTATTGCCGTGAGTGTGGTGCCCGTAGCATCGTATAAAGCCTTCGCTACGGTGTCAAATGACTCTGGCTCAATGGTTAGCAGAAGCTCATAATCCTCGCCTCCCGTTGTGGCGTAGCGGATGTCGTAGTCGGTAGGCACCTGCTCAAGGTTTATCGTAGCACCCACCTTCGACTGCTCCATAATGTGCTTGAT
>JADBON010000009.1:0-14971 GCA_015656305.1 Alistipes sp. | reverse complement strand
ACGTCTCTATCGTGAGATTGACGCTATGCACACCGACGAGCAGTTCGAGGCACTTATGGTTCGCCTCAAGGACCGCTTTGGCGCTATCCCAGAGCCTGTGCGTGTGCTTTGCGACGTGGTGCGCCTACGTCACGAGGCCATAAACCTCGGTATGGAACACGTGAAGGTGAAGAACGGCTTGATGATTGTTCGCTTCGTAGGCGACAACAACTCGCCATTCTTCAAGACCGACACCTTCCTCAATATGCTCCGTAAGGTGGTATCCAACCCCGAGCGTTTTGTAGTTAAGCAATACAATAACCGCCTATCTATGACCGTTAGAAAGATATATTCGGTAGCCGAGGCGGTGGAGATGCTACGCACGTTAGCCGCTGCTGCGGAGGCATAGCAACGATTATAAACACCTGTAATAGAAGAAGATGAATCTTATCGTAGACATAGGAAATAGCCGAGCGAAGATTGCCGTTATCGACAACGGAGCAATTAAGAAGCAACGCACCGTGGAGAATATCTCAAACGAGGATATTACTGAAATAGTGGAGCGCTACCCTGCTATCACTCGTTCGATTGTTGCCTCCACACGTGGCAATGCCGAGGAGGTTGCAACACAGCTTTGCAGCCACATCCGTGACGTTATGGTCTTCACCCCCGCCACAACGCCACTGCCAATTGGAAACCACTACCACACACCTCACACCCTCGGTGCCGACAGGCTTGCTGCCGCAGTAGGTGTCGCGGCGATGTTCCCCGAGCGAGATATTATGGTTGTAGACTTCGGCACGGCAATAACCATTGACTACGTAGTAGACAATGTGTTCCTCGGAGGTAACATCTCGCCAGGTGTCACAACTCGCTTCCGCGCACTGGCTGACTACACCGCAAAGCTTCCACTTTGCACCCCTACGGAGGAGGTTTTGGAGTATGGTCGCACAACCATCGAGGCCATAGAACAAGGTGTGATGCGTGGCGTAGAGCAGGAAATTAGGGGCTACGTAGAGTCATTTTTAGTAAAAAATGAAAAAAATTGCACTATTTTCACCGGAGGTGACGCAAAATATTTTGTAAAGAGAATTAAAAACGCGATATTTGCAGACTGTGAGCCAGTTATTTTTGGACTCGATAGAATTTTAGAGTATAATGCAGAAAAGTTATAAACTCATATATCCGCTCTTGGTAGCGCTACTTTTGTTGCCTTGCATAGCTTTCGCGCAGACAAGTAGCATCAATGCCTATTCGCCATACTCAATGTATGGCCCAGGAGAGTTGTCTACTCCAGGTACCGTGCAGATGCGTGCTATGGGTGGCGTAGGTATCGCAAAGCGCACCGCTGGTCAGGTCAACACCCTTAACCCTGCGGCAGCAAGCGTTGCACCACGTAAGACATTCCTCTTTGACGTGGGTATCGACGGCACACACTTCCGCAATAACCAGCCAAAGTACAACGCCGAGGGTGTGCAGACATCAAAGGCGAAGACCGTATACAACACCGCAAATATCCACAGCATCGCCCTAACATTCCCATTGGCAAAGGGCTTGGGTACGTCGATTAGCGTGTCGCCATATAGCAGTGTGGGCTACAAGGTGCGAACTACGGATGAGGACCCTAACAACTGGGCAAACATCGGGCGTGTGCAGTATGGCTATGAGGGTACGGGAGATATCACCGAGGTTAAGGTTTCGGTAGGTTGGGCTCCTTGGCAGAAGTTCTCAATCGGTGTAGCGGCAAAATATTATTGGGGATATATCGAGCGCAAGTACCAGGCGGAGGCTACGGATGTTGTCACAGGCTCAGGAAATTATAGTCCTACGGTTGGTACAGATAAGTACGTGGTTAACAACTTCAAGATGCAGGTAGGTATGCAGTGGAGCATCATTCACAACGAGTTGCGCACCCTTACCCTTGGTGCTACGTATGACCTCGGCGGCAACCTCAATCCAAAGAAGGAGAGCTACGTAAGCACAAGCACCGATATCGCAAATCTCAATAAGTTCCCAATTCGTAACCAGACTAACGCTTTGGAGCTTCGCGTGCCACATCAGGTTGGCGTAGGCCTCTACTTCCGCAACCGCTCGTGGGCCGTAGGCGCAGACTACGTATATGCTGCTTGGGGTAAGAACAATGCATCGTTTGACGAGAATAGCAACCCAGTAAACGTAGTTGTGAAGTATGCCGATACTCACACCTTCAAGGCAGGTTTCGAGATTACACCTCGCTCGTCGGACGTACGTAACTACCTCAACCGAATAACCTACCGCGCTGGTGTACGCTTTGGCAACTACTACCAGACATTCGGTGGTCAGAGCATCAACCAACTCGCCATCACCGCAGGTTTTGGTCTTCCTGTTAAGATTTGGGGTGCTTCGTCGATGAACATCGGCTTCGAGTATGGACGTATGTCGGTGCCTGGAGGTATTACGATGGATGCCCGAAAGGTGGGACTTGTGACACAAAACTACTACAAAATATCTCTCGGATTCTCGCTCTTCTCATCAGATACATCGGACTATTGGTTCGTACGTCAGAAGTTCGATTAACAGACATTTCGAAGATAATAACAAACAAACATAAACTAATTCTAAAAGTATGAAAAGCGTAAAATTTCTTTTGGCTGCCCTTATGGTAGTCATTGGATTCTCGGCATCAGCCCAGGATTTTAGCGACGACAGACTCTACGGCAAGTGGGGTGCTACTGTCGAGGAGCGTGAGGCAAACATCCTTGCAAGTAACTACCTTAAGGAGGCTCTTGACGCTAAAGATTTCAAGCGTGCAACACAGTACTTCCAGCAGTTGCTCAACAACTGTCCAGAGGCTTCACAGCAGACTTTCGCACGTGGTGTAACATTGTACAAGAACAAGACACAGCGCGCACGTAGCGTTGAGGAGCGTCGTATGTACATCGACTCTATCCTCTACATCTACGACCAGCGTGTTGTTTACTTCGGTGACCACCAGAAGAATGGTAAGGATTATATCCTCGATATGAAGGCTCGTGATATGATGCGTCTTTGCACTACTAACCGTCCACTTTTGCGTGCTGGTTTGAAGGATGCTATCGACGCTGCTATCGAGACTGGCCGTATCAACCTCGACATCGTTGCATCTTACTACAAGTACCTCTGCGAGGACTATGAGTATGATGATGAGGTAACAAGCGAGATTATCCTTGCGGAGTATGAGCGTCTTTCACCACTCTTCGCTGAGGTATCAGCCGAGGACGAGCAGTTCAAGGAGGTATTCGAGACAAGCTTCGGTACCAGCGGTGCTGCAAGCTGCGAGAACCTCGAGACATTGTTCTCTGCGAAGCTCGCTGCAGACCCAGATAACGACGCTCTCTTGTCACAGGCCGTAGCTCTTATGTCACGCGCACAGTGCTCAAGCGACTTCTTCTTCGCAACTACCGAGAAGTACTACACCATCAAGCCATCATCAGAGACAGCTCTCTTCCTTGCACAGGGCTTCCAGACACGTGGCGAGAACGACAAGGCTCTCAAGTACTTGCGTGAGGCACTTGCAGTAGAGACTGACCCTGCAAAGAAGGAGCCTCTCTACGCAAAGATTGGTCTTATCGAGGTTACTAACCACAACTACGCTGCTGCTGCAGAGGCTGCACGTGAGCTTCGTAGCATCAACCCACAGAACGGTTATGCATTCTTCATCCTTGGTCAGTGCTACGCTTCAAGCCGTTGCACAGAGGATAAGATTGGTGGTGTTTCAGTATACTGGGCAGCATACGACGCTATGGCACAGGCTGCTTCATTGCTTAAGGATGAGCCAGAGGTTCAGAAGGCTGCACAGCAGTTGATGAACTCATACCGCGCTGCATTCCCTCCACAGGAGACTTGCTTCTTCGCGGAGCTTCGTGAGAACGAGCGTTACACAATTCCTTGTGGTTTCGCAGCTGGTCAGACTACAACTATTCGTTACCGATAATAGATTCTCGTAAACTATTATATATTAATGAATCGAACTATAAGAAGATATGCGATGATAGCACTCTCCATCCTGGGGAGTGCTACATTGCTACTCTCTTGTAGTACAAGTACAGAGTCTACAGATTTTGACTACGAGACTCTGCTAACCGAATCGAGCGAAAACCGTACCATCATTATGATGGAGAACGGAAAACGCTCCTACACCTTTAGCTCACCACTTATGGAGGGCTATAGCCTTGCGGCAAACCCCTATCAGGAGTTCCGCCGAGGCATCAAGATGATTACCTACACCGACTCGCTCTCGCTGGTTGATGCTACCATCACCGCGAACTATGCCATCTACTACGAGCGTCAGAGGCTCTGGGAGGCAAAGGGTAATGTCGTAATCATCAAGAACAACCGCAAAGAGGGGGATACCATAGTAACAGGACTTACTGAGATATACACCCAGCAGCTATTTTGGAACGCATCGACAAAGAAAATCTACTCCAACGTAGATACCAAAGTTCTACAACCCGACGGCTGGCACTTTGGCGTAGGCTTCGATGCTGATGAGGATCTCAAGAACATCCACTTCCGTAAGTATAGCTCCGAGATGGAGTTCGACTCGCTTCAGGCGGAGGCTAACAACAGCAAATCCGAGAGCGCCAAGGCTAAAGAGGAGAAGAAGAGTGCTTCGACATCCGACACATCGAAGGCGGAGAAGAGGGACGACAATAAAAGCAACACAAGCGGATATAAAAGACCAAGCAGCCAGCAAAATAGCAATAGAGCGCCAGGTAGAAGCGATAGGGGTAACAGAGGCGGAGGTACGTTTACTCCTTCGAGCGTAAACCCTTTGTCATCATCCGTATCACCATCTTCGGCAGCCAATAAAAAGTTTGAGCCAACACCCGTGAATCAGAGTGTTGTGCCATCAGCAGGAGGCAGACCATCAGGCTCAAAGAGAGCGGAACTTCCTAACAACCAATCTCTTAGCTTTGATACAGAGCTAAAGACAGAGGTTAAACCTAAGAAATAGTAGTAGAACAACAAATATGGGTGAGGTAACACTTACTATGATTATAATCATCGCCGTAATGCTTCTTTTTTCGGCGTTCTTCTCGGGAATGGAGATAGCATTCTTGGGACGAAACCGCTTGCGCGAGGAGATTGACCGCAAGCAAAATCCCGTGTTCAACTACATCGCTGATATCTTCAGCCACAACTCAAGCAACTTCATTACAACAATACTCGTAGGTAACAACATCGCACTTGTTATCTACTCTATGTTTATGTCCCAAATTCTGCACCTGGGCTTCAATATCGAAAATACTCTGCTACAGACAATACTCTCTACTATCGTTATCATCTTCATCGGAGAGTATATCCCAAAGTCTATAGTACGCCATAACCCCAACTTCTACTACACATTCTTCGCACCGATATTGTACCTTTTGTACATTATCCTCTACCCTATTTCTCGCCTTACGACACTCCTCTCGTACGGTCTAATCCGCCTTACAGGAAACCGCATCGAGAATCGCACAGAGCCTATGGAGTTCAACCGCGATGACCTTGCATCGTTGGTCGAGGCAGATAACATAGAGCTGGATAGCGATAGCGAGGAGGATATACGTCTGCTCCAAAATGCGTTGGATTTCGCCGACCTCAGAGTGCGTGATTGTATGGTGCAACGTGTTGATGTAGAGGCCGTAGACCTTGAGTCAACAACTATCGAGGAGCTTACAGAACGCTTCGTCGATAGTAACTACTCGCGTATCTTCGTATGGCACGACACTATTGATAATATCATCGGATATGTCAACTCGAAGAGCCTCTTCGAGCGTCCTACGTCGATTTCCGACATTCTCATCAAGACCATCTATGTTGCCGAGACTATGCCCCTTCAGGCTATGCTCGAGACCTTCACAAAGCGTAAGGCAAGCATCGCTGTTGTTATTGATGAGTTTGGAGGCACGGCAGGTATCATCTCACTGGAAGATGTCTTGGAGCAGATTTTCGGAGAGATTGAGGATGAGCACGATGTGCAGGAGTTGGTCGAGAGGCAGATTGAGGAGCGTCACTGGATATTCTCATCACGCTTGGAGGTTGAGTATCTCAACGAGGAGTACACGTTGGGCATCCCCGAGAGTGAGGAGTACGACACCCTTGCGGGCTATATCATTGCCGAGCGCGGAGGCATTCCTCACGAGGGCGAACGCTTTGAGAATGAACTCTTCACGATTAAGATTCTACGCCGCGAAGGCTCACGTCTCGACCTTGTAGAGATTGAGTGTAAGTAGCCAAACGAACATACAAAGATTGTAAAATAACCTCGTCTTAGCGGGGTTATTTTTATTTTACGCCTATCTTTTTCATTTAATATAAGGTATAATTGATTTTTTTCGAGTATTATTGATTGCGTTTAACAAAAAATTACTACCTTTGGAGGTTGTATTGGATATATTGACGAAACAATAAAAAACAATAAAAAATTTATGGCATCATTAAACACTTTAAGAACCAAGTTCGGCATTGTACTTTCAGTACTTATCGGCCTTGTACTTGTAGCATTTATTCTTGGTGATCAGCTCTCTATGCAGAACCGCAAGAGCGAGATTCCAGAGGACAAGACTGTAATGACAGTAGACAACGAGGAGGTTAAGGCTTCTGTATACGCACAGTATCAGGAGACATTCCGCGACGCAAACCTCTCTGATGACAACAAGTCTGACTACGCTTACCAGACAGCTGTATTCAACCACTTCACAAAGGAGGCTTTGGAGCAGGTAGGTCTTGGCGTAGCAGAGGGCGATATCAAGAGCTATGCAACAGTATTTGCAGAGCGCGTTGCAGAGATGTACCGTATGTATGGTATTCCTGATGACCAGATGGAGATGATGATTCAGAACCAGTGGGTATCAAACCTTCCAACTATCGGTCTTAACCTTGGTTACGAGAAGTTCTCTGCAGTATACGCCGCAGCAAACTACGTTAACCGTCTCGAGGTTGAGGAGTCAATGCTTCGCAACGACGCATCGTTCACTGGCCGCTACGTTATGGTACCATACACAGCTATGCCAGAGGTTACTGTAAGCGAGGAGGAGATTAACGCTTACTACGAGGAGAACAAGCGCGAGAACTACAACTATGGCGCACGCACACTCCGCTACGTAACCTTCGATATCGAGCCTACAGCAGAGGATATGACAGCTGTAGAGGAGCAGATTAAGGCTGTAGATGCAGCTGTTGCTGCTGCTAATGGCGACGGCGCTGCTATCAAGCAGGCAGTACGCGCTATTGGTGGTAAGGCTGACACATACAAGAAGTTTGCTGACGTAGAGCCACGTGTTCAGGAGGCTATCAAGTCAAAGAAGAACTTCGGTCCAGTATTGGAGGATAAGACTTGGAGCGCTTCATACCTTATCTCTGACATTATCGCTCCAGCATCATACGAGTTCGAGGTTGTTACTGCAGCTAACATCGTTGAGGCTAACGCTTTGTTGGAGGAGGTTAAGGCTAACGGTGGTGACTTCACAAAGTTGGAGAACGCTGTTGACGTAGCTACTGATAGCCGCGAGATGGTTAAGATGTCGGAGAGCGACGCTAAGAACTTCATCGGCGCAAAGGTTGGTGATATCTTCACATACACATACAACCACAAGCCTGCTGTTGTAAAGATTACAAAGGTTGGTGATAAGGAGCGTTTCGTACTTACTGCTGACGTTGAGAAGACAGTTAAGGCAAGCGCACTTACTAACGACAACATCGTTAAGAGCGTAGAGGCATTCATCACCGAGGCTGGCAACACTGCAGAGTCTTTCAACGATGCTGCTAATGCTGCTCACTACCAGGTTCTTGTATCATCTGCTAACCGTAACGAGTACGTTCCTATGCAGGGCCGCACACGTGGTGTACGCGGTATTGCTAACTCACGCCAGATTGCTGTTTGGGCTTACAACGCTGAGGTTGGTGATGTTAAGCGTTTCCACGGCGAGAACGTAATCTACGTTGTTATGGTTACTGACATCGACCAGAACAAGTACCAGCCAAAGAACGATAAGGCTATCGAGACAACTCTCAAGCGCAACAAGCAGTACGAGGCTATCGCATCACAGCTTGCTATGGACGCAGCTATCGAGGGCGTACAGAACGGCACATTCACAGACCTTAAGGCTAACATCAACGTCGTAGACGGCAAGTTCGAGCCATCGTTGGTAGGCGCTATCGCATCTACACGCACAACAGGCATCGAGACTAAGGTTAAGGGTGCTACAGGTGCTTACGTATTCGTTGTTGACGCTATCAACGGCGAGGTAGATCCTGCAACTATTGAGACAGAGCGCACTCCATATATGACACAGCGCGAGAGCGAGCGTGGTCGTGTAGCTGTTGATGCTCTCTCATCAAAGGCTAACATCGAGGATTTCCGCGGCGAGGGCGAGATCTAATAATCCAAAGGGGGGCGAGTAACGGGCATCGAGCAGAGAGATTTTGCGAGTGATGCTGCGAGATGACACCTCCACATATAAAGGCAAGAGCCACCCAATTTAGGGTGGCTTTTTTTTGTATACAGCAACAAGAATCTGGCATATTTTTAGTACCTTTAACCCAGGAATTATTCATATAATAAATATGGCAAAAATTGAGTGCATAGGATTGCTTACATCGGGAGGTGATGCTCCAGGTATGAACGCTGCGATTCGCGCCGTGACACGTATGGCAATCTATAATAACCTCCGCGTTGTGGGCATCAAGCGTGGCTACTACGGCTTGGTTTACAACGAGATGGAGGAGTTTACATCGAAATCAGTTAGTAATATCATCCAGCAGGGAGGCACTATCCTTAAGACCGCACGCTGTCGCGAGTTTACAACCTCTGAAGGACGCTCCAAGGCATACGAAAATATGAAGGCTGCGGGCATCGACGCACTGGTAGTGATTGGTGGCGATGGCTCACTCTCTGGCGCACGTATCTTCGCCGAGGAGTATGACGTTCCTATCGTTGGTCTTCCAGGTACTATTGACAACGACCTTGGAGGTACGGATGAGACCATCGGCTACGATACGGCACTAAACACCATCGTCGAGGCTGTGGATAAGATTCGTGATACGGCAACAAGCCACGAACGTCTCTTCCTTGTCGAGGTTATGGGACATATGGCGGGCTACCTCGCCCTCAATGGTGCAATAGCCACAGGTGCCGAGGCTGCGATAATCCCTGAGATGGAGACCGAGATAGACCAGCTTGGCGACCTCATAAACCGCGGCTTCCGCAAGAGTAAGAACTCGGCTATCGTACTTGTTGCCGAGAACCCAGAGACGGGAGGTGCTATGGGCCTTGCACAGCGTATAAAGGAGGAGTTCCCAGAGTATGACGCGAGAGTCACAATTCTTGGACACCTGCAACGTGGCGGCTCCCCTACTGCTGCCGACCGCATCCTCGCGTCGAAGATGGGTGCGCAGGCGATAACCGCACTTATGGAGGGACAGCGCAACGTAATGATAGGCATTAAGAATGGCGACTTGGTATATGTTCCATTCTCGAAGGCGACGCAACATAGCAGCACCATAGACCGCAACGACGTGGAGATTGTAAAGATTCTATCAATATAACTCAAAAAACTACTACCAAACGATGATTAAACGTGTTATAGGCATAGGCAACGCCCTAACAGATATGCTCGTAAGCCTCTCATCGGACGATATTCTTTGCGAGTATCAGCTTGCCAAAGGCTCTATGAGCCTCGTAGATAGCCAGATGCAGAGCGACGTGCTTCAAGCCGTTGCGGGATGTCCATACTCTCTGTCGCTCGGTGGCTCGGCGGGTAACACCATACGCGCTATGGCACGCCTCGGCACCGGGGTAGGACTTATCGGTAAGGTGGGCGAGGATTCTACGGGCGACTTCTACATTCAGGCGCTACGCAACGTCAACGTCGCACCATACGTGCTACGTTCAACACACCCCTCGGGTAGATGCCTATCCCTCGTATCGAAGGATGGCGAGCGTACCCTTGTAACTCATCTTGGTGCTGCGGCAGAGCTTCAGGCCTCGGAGGTAGACGCTGCGGTATTTGATGGTTATGATTGTCTTTATATCGAGGGTTATCTTGTTCAGGATCACGAGCTTATACACACCACTATGGCAAAGGCAAAGGAGCGCGGACTAAAGGTTGCTATCGACCTCGCATCGTTCAACGTCGTACGCGAGAATAGAGAGTTCCTTCACAGCCTTGTGGAGCAATACGTCGATATTCTCTTTGCCAACGAGGAGGAGGCGCACGAGTTTAGCGGCTATGAAGATGCTATGGATGCTCTCAACTACATTAGCCGTATGTGCGAGCTTACTATCGTTAAGACGGGTATGAAGGGTGCGCTTATCAAGCACCTTGGCGAGATTACCGAGGTAGGTATTATGGCGGCTGCGAAGCGTGTGGATACCACAGGCGCAGGCGATTTCTATGCCGCAGGATTCCTCGCTGCACTATGCGAGGGTTTGAATATCCGCCAGTGTGGCACCATAGGCGCAATCACCGCGGGTAAGGTTATCGAGGTAGTAGGCACAACACTTAGCGAGGATGCCTGGCGCGATATTACGACCTTGGTTGAGCAGGTACGCAAAGAGCAGTGTCTATTCTAAATCTATAAAACAACAAAGAAGGAGCCCTTCCGAAGCCCCCTCTTTAAACAAAAAAGCCTCCTATAGGAGGCTTTTTTACTCTATGGCATCACTTATTTAGAAACTGCAACGCCCTTAGCAACTGGAGTCTCAGAAACCTTGAGGTTAGTCTCAATATTCTTCTTCTTATCCTTGCCGATTGTAGCTGACTCGAGCTTAACCTTCTCCTTAATCTCGGTTACCTGGAACTGTGCCTCCTCTTTAACCTCCTCGGCAACCTCAGCAGCCTCAGCCTTAGCACCCTCGATAACCTTATTTACTGTGAGCTTTGGCATCTCAGCCTTCTCGTTAGCCTGAATCTCTGGAGCAGCCTCAGCCTTAACCTCTGGAACTGCCTCCTCAGCAGCCTCTGGAGCTACCTCCTCAACAACCTCAGGAGCCTCAACTGTTGCCTCCTCAGCGTTGTTAGCACTCTTTACACCACCACCGCAAGCTACTGCGAAAGAGAGCATCGCAGCAAAAAATAGTACCTTCTTCATAGTTTTTAGTTATTTAATTGTTGAAATTGATTTCGATTTACGAATACAAATATATAATTTTTTTTCTTTCCTTACAACTCCTTCGGCATATTATTACACACTACCTACGACGAGATTTCGCTCTTGGTGATGTGCCACGCTGCGGAGTCTTTGGCTGTGGGCGACCGCCACGGCCTCGCGAGCCCTTTGTGTGATGCGTATCCGTAGGTAGCTCACCACCAAAGAAATAGCTCTTCTGACGGCGCTTATCATCCTGCGAACGAGCCACATAGAGAGGCTTTTTATCGTAAGGATTCTCTCCCATATAGAACATCACCGACGAGAGTGTCATAGGCGTAGGCGTAAGGTCCTGCACCTGCTCCAACGTAAAGTTCAACTTACCAAGAACCTTATCTGCCAAAGCCTGCATATCGCGCTCGGTACAACCAGGGTGTGACGATATGAAGTATGGAATTAGCTGATAGTTAAGCTCTTCGCGGCGACAAATCTGCTTAAACCTACGATGCATATCCTCAAACATCGAGAACGCTGGCTTACGCATAAGCTTCAACACACCATCCTCGGTATGCTCGGGAGCCACCTTCAAACGACCCGACGTGTGATACTTAACAACGATATCGAAGTAGTTCGAATCATCGAACAAATCGTAACGGAGGCCACTACCAATAAAGGCTTTCTTGATGCCCTTCACCTCACGAATCTTACGATATAGGTCGATAAGGCGCGAGTGGTCGTTGTTCATATTTGGGCAGAGCTTCGGATGCAAACACGACGGACGCTTACACCTCTTGCAGAGGCTCTCATCCCTACCACGCATACCATACATATTTGCTGATGGAGCGCCGATATCGGAGATATAACCCTTGAAGTCGGGCATCGCCACCACTTTTTTCACCTCCTCGAGGATTGAGCGCTCGGAGCGCGAGTTGATGAACTTACCCTGATGCGCCGAGATGGTGCAGAACGAGCAACCTCCGAAGCAGCCACGATGGATATTTATCGAGTGCTTAATCATCTCCCACGCAGGGATATCACCCTTACCCTTATAGCGAGGGTGTGGCGCACGCTCATAAGGAAGGTCGAACGAGTGGTCAAGCTCCTCGGTTGTTAGAGTCTCGTGTGGAGGTGTGATAACAACGTACTTATCCCCCACGCCCTCTATAAGCGTGGTGTTGCACTCCATCATATTACTCAACGTCTCGACAACCGTAAAGTTCTCGCCAAACTTTGCCTTATCGTCGACACACTCCTCGAACGAGCTAAGCACCTTGCTACTCTGGTTATACAATCGCTCGACATACTCCTTATCTGCCAAGAAACCCACCTGACGTAAGCCTCTTAACAGCTTCATATTAAAACCATTACGCAATGCCTTTGCCACCTCGCGGATAGGCTTATCACCCATACCATAAATCAGCAAATCGGCTCCCGACGTTGCGAGAATCGAGCGCTGAAGGCTATTGCTCCAATAGTCGTAGTGTGTCAAACGGCGTAGCGAAGCCTCGATACCTCCCACAACCACAGGCGTGTGAGGGTACAGTTTCTTGAGAATCTGCGTATAGGTATCCACCGTACGGTCGGGGCGGAAGCCTGCCTTACCACCAGGGGTATAGGCATCGTTCGAGCGAAGACGAAGATTGGCCGTATAGTGGTTCACCATCGAGTCCATCGCACCAGCCGTAACGGCAAAGAAGAGACGTGGCTTACCCAACTTCTTAAAGTCACGGAGGTCATCACGCCAGTTAGGCTGTGGCACGATAGCCACACGATATCCCTCCGCCTCGAGGATACGGCCAATAACCGCAGGGCCAAAGGCTGGGTGGTCTATATAAGCATCGCCCGAGAAGATGATAACATCCAATTCATCCCATCCTCGAGCCTCGACCTCTTTCGTTGTTGTAGGTAGAAACATCGCTTCGCTATTGTTTAGTTATTAAATCTCATCCAAATCCAGTCCCGTAGAGGCTGTATATCCCTCCCACTTCTGGAGTACAGCCTTCAAATCCTCAGGCATCTCCGACTCAAACTGCACATATTTGCCCGTTGTTGGGTGTATGAAGCCCAAGGCACGTGCGTGGAGCGCCTGACGTGGTATGAGCTTGAAGCAGTTCTCGATAAACTGCTTATACTTCTGGAATGTCGTACCCTTAAGGATGCGGTCACCACCATAACGCTCATCGTTGAAGAGCGGGTGTCCCTGCCACGACATATGCACACGAATCTGGTGTGTACGGCCCGTCTCCAAGCGGCACTCCACCAGCGACACGTAGCTATAACGTCGCAACACCTTGAAGTGTGTAACAGCGTGCTTACCCTCCTCTCCATCAGGGAATACGAACATCTGCATTCTATCCTTCGGGTTACGGCCAATATGACCTATGATAGTACCCTCATCCTCAGCAAGATTACCCCATACGAGAGCCACATAACGGCGATAGATAGTATGGTCAAAAAATTGCTTTGCGAGGTGTGCGTGAGCCTTCTCATTCTTCGCCACAACGAGCAATCCCGAGGTATCCTTATCGATACGATGCACAAGGCCTGCGCGGGCATTACCCTCGCTAAACATCTCGAGATGCTTAAGGTGATACGAGAGCGCGTGAACAAGCGTGCCACTATGGTTACCCACACCAGGGTGAACAACCATACCCGCAGCCTTGTTTACCACGATGATATCATCATCCTCATAGACGATATCCAACGGTATATTCTCTGGCACAATCTCCTCCTTGCGGCGAGGATATGGCATTACGATAGATATCTGGTCGAGGGGCTTAATCTTATAGCTCGACTTCTGAGGCTTGCCATTTACGAGGATATTTCCGCCGTCGGCAGCCATCTGTATGCGGTTACGTGAGGTATTCTCAAGGCGAATGGTAAGGTACTTATCAAGACGCATCTGCGACTGTCCCTTATCCACCGTAACGGCAAAGTGCTCATACATCTCATCACCTTCGCCATCACCCTCCTGCTCGTCGATATCTACATCGACCAACAACTCCTCATCCTCAATATAGTGCTTATTCTCCATTCTATTTACTCTGAATCACTATTCTGGTTCTCGGCCTCAAGAGCCTTACGGCGCTGTGTCTCAATATTTTTCAACTCCTTCGAAGCGAGGATATTCATAGAGTCCACAAGCTTCTCATCGCAGCTTAAGTATAGCGTTACCTCCGCTCCACGATTAAGCATCGAGCCAATCGACTTCGACTGACGATATACCCTCGCCTTACGCTGCGAGATGATATCCTCAACACTCTCGTCGTAGACCACCTTACCCACATTAAGACCACTATCCCACAACACGCTCTTTGCCTGCTGCAACGAGAGGCCCACGAGGCGTGGAGCATACGCCTGCTGCTCATCACGACGGTAGCTAACCTTAAGTGTCACGCCCGTGCCTACGGGATATTTTGCACTTGTTGTAGGGTGAATCTCCTTGCGTCCTACGTACTGCGCAAGAACATAATCCGTAGAGGTCATATCTGGCTCATAGGAGAGCTTCGCAACGCTCAATCCCGAACGCTCAATCTGGTTAAGTGCCTGACGCAGAGTCTGCTTCGCAACATAAGGCACATCCACCATACGACGACCATAGGCATTGATGGTAACATAGACCTTACGGCCAGGCTTCACGGTTACGTTGCGAACGGTAGAGGTGCGTGGCAACTGGTCGACAATAGTACCTCCAGGAAGGTCTACATCGAAAATCGAGTCACGCACAACGATATTTATATCCTCCTTCTCGGCCAACGCTCTTACCTCTTCGATATTCATACCGAGCAGGTTAGGAACCTCAATCTCCGAGCCGAGGCGTGTACCACGCTTCAGGCCCACGTACAATCCCGCGAGCAACAACAAACCAAAGATACCGATAAGTATCAAGTGTGAGATT
>JADBON010000206.1:0-3153 GCA_015656305.1 Alistipes sp. | reverse complement strand
GGGCGTCCACCGTGATGATGTGGTGATGACCATTGGTGGCTACCCACTGCGTAAGTATGGCTCGCAGGGACAGCAGAAATCTTTTCTTTTGGCGCTCAAACTCGCACAATATCTGCTCCTGCACGAGCGCGCGGGAGAAAAACCCATCCTTCTGCTCGACGACATCTTCGACAAGCTCGACGAGGAGCGTCTGGGTAGGCTTGCGGCACTCATCTCGGGCGAGGAGTTTGGTCAGGTCTTTATGACCGACTGCAACCGCGAGCGAATAATCTCGGTGCTCAAAGGGTATAATCTCTCCTTCCGCCTCTTCTCGGTGGAGGGTGGTGAAGTAAAAATGGAGGAGGGAGTATGAGGCGCTGCTACCCGACACGCATAGGCGACCTGTGGAGTGGCTTCAAGGATGAGCACCCCACCATCTCACGACTCATTGCCGAGGGCTCGGTGCCCGATGTGTGGCGCAGGGTTGCGGGCGATGGGCTGGCCGATGCCACAAAGGTGAACTTCGTGCGCGGCACACTCTTTGTGCAGGTTGGGGCCTCCGTTGTGCGCCACGAGATATTCCTCAATCGTGAGAATTTTCGCCACGAAATGAACGAGTTGTTGGGGTGTGAACTGATTAGGACGATAATTGTCAAATAATTAAACGATAACTGATTATGAATTTTGAAGGACTTATTATAGGTATCTGCACGTTTCTCATCATCGGACTCTTTCATCCGATAGTCATCAAGACCGAATACCACTTTGGCGTAGGTGTGTGGTGGGTGTTTTTGGTGGTGGGTGTGATTGCCACCGCCGCCTCCATTTTGATTGCCAATACGCTGCTCTCCACCCTCCTCGGTGTCTTTGCCTTCTCGTCGTTTTGGTCCATAAAGGAACTCTTCGAGCAACGCGAGCGCGTCCGCAAGGGGTGGTTCCCAAAGAAGGGGGATGGGGGTTGTTAGCTCCCATTCCAAGAGGGGTTACTGCACTTTGCTCGCTACGGCTCGCTCCGTTTGTGGTCCCACACCGCTCGCCGCGAGGCCCTTTTGCGGAGAGAAATTGCGAGAATAATTTTTATAAATCTCTTCTCTGCCGCAACATCCTTCCTAAACTCAATTGTTGTCATTGGATAATAATAGTACCGCAAAGCAAAAGCCGAGATCCTGACGGGTCTCGGCTTTGGTTTACTCTTTTAGTTCCTTGGTTTCTCTAATGCAATGTTCCCTCCCCTTGCACTCCGGCTATTAGTTCGGTGGCGGTGCAGCCGAAGTGTTTGCGGCAGAATTTGAAGAATTTGATCTGCGACATATGCACCTTGTGGGCTATCTCGGTTGGGGTGGTGTCGCTCATCTTTGCCAAGTGCAGAATGCGCTTCTTCGTCTTCTCCGTTAGCCACTCCTTGGGGTTTGCTCCGAACTCCTCATTAAGTTTTTTGCGGAACTGATACTCGGTGAGTCCCGATAGGCGGAGCAGTTTCTCCACATTTCCGCCCGCCTCCATGTAGTTATTCTCGATGAAGGCGCGGAAATCTATGCGTGTGTGCATCATCGGGCGGAAAAAGTCCAACAGCTCGGTGCGCTTGTAGAATGTGGCAAAGGTTACGAAAAATAGCGTATTCCACGCGCTGCATATCTCGGTGATATTTATCTTGCGGTGTCCCGTCATCTGGCTCACTATCATATCCACGACCTTTGCCATCTGGTCGTTTACATCGAGCAGGTTGAATTCGTATGGCTTGTCGGCGGCGTGACGCACGAAGTAGTTGTAGAGATTCTCGTCCATACGAATGAGCGTTGTGTCGAAGGCAAAAAATAGTGCCTTGCTGAGGCGGTCGAGCGACTCGATGTGGTATAGGCTACCCTTGGGCATAAACGCCATCTGCCCCGCCTCCACTCGTGCGTGGCGATAGTGCGAGCAGTCAATCGTTACTGCCCCCTGCAACACAATAATTATGTAGTAGTGCTGGGAGTGGGTGTCGTTGTACGACTCGTTCTTTCGGAACGAGCGCAACGCAAAACCCGTTATATGGCCGTGGTCGTTGTGTACAACCTCGGCAACCGAATTGATGTATAAAACGTGCCTCTTCATACGCTACCTACCCCTATATCACCTTGGAAAAAATTAGCATTTCGCAACCACCTGCTCCTCAATGTGTTACCCCACCCAATTTTGGAAAAAGGTATATGCTCCAAGAAAATGACATATCAATTTCTTGCACAAAATTAGCAAATCTTCGCAAATAATTGTATAATTTTATAGTAAGAAAATGATAAATAACTGATAAACACCACCTAAAAAGATGGCGAAAAGACGAAAGAAAAAACCTTGCAGCATAACATTCCACCTGCCCAAAGAGGATATCACGCTGAACTTCGACTACCACGAATTCGTAGCAGCAGCGAGCCGAGGAGCCAAGCACCACTACATCTACTTCGAGAATTCAAAAGATGTGCTGTGCAAAGCCTACGAACAGTGGCACGAGAGGGTGTTTGATTTTAGCCACAAACGCAAACCCAAACCCTGCGAGGCGACAGTGAGGCTCTTCGATGAGGAGGGCAATAATATAACAGAGGTATTCCGACTGACCGAGGTGCTCCCCGAACGCTCGGTGATAGGACCAAAAGACGACAAACGACCCGATGAGAGAGTGATTGAGTGTGCGGACTATCGATACCTTGAAAGAGAACAGATAACAGATAAAGAGGAAATAAACAATTAGGATATGAAACAACAAAATTTAAACTACGAGCCTCCTATGATAGAGGTTGTCGATGTAGAGGTAGAAGGCGGATTTGCTGTCAGTGGCTATGGCCCTGATAGTGATGATACCGAATTCGGTGCTCCGGCACAACGATGCGGAGAATGGGGTGATTTTTGGGAAAGTAATTGGGAATAAGCATAAAAATTGCAAAACATTATGAAGAATATATTTAAAACCGTACTATGCGCATTGGCCATGTTCACGTTTGCATCTTGTAGCAACGATGACATCGTGCCCGACACCCCTGAGCAGCCGAGCGTAAGCAAATACGAGCAGCTCACCTTCAGCAGTGCTGACGAGCCTTCTACCCGTGCCGTATGGGCAGACCCCAATGGCAGCGGTAGCCTTGTCTTCAACTGGGAGGCCGATGATAAAGGTACTGAGATGGTGGCATTGCTCTCCGATGGCTC
>JADBON010000216.1:0-3065 GCA_015656305.1 Alistipes sp. | reverse complement strand
GAACGCACAAGGGGTGCGCTCGCACAATATGCGAAACCCATCTCGAGAGCCTTGAGTCGGTATTCTTCGAATTTTTCGGGAGTGATGTACGCCTTTACGGGGTAATGCTCCTTAGTTGGTCGAAGGTATTGGCCAAGCGTAACGATAGATACACCCACCTCGCGCAAGTCGCGCAAGGTTTGAAGTATCTCCTCTTCGCTCTCGCCAAGACCGACCATCAGGCCGCTCTTTGCCACCGCACCACTCTGGGCTATAAGCCTTAGCGTCTCCAACGACGTGCGATATTTCGCACGCGAACGCACCTCGGGTGTCAGTCGCTCGACGGTTTCGATGTTGTGTCCCACAATGTCGGGACGCGATGCCAACACCACATCAATTAGCTCTGGGCGGGCATCCATATCGGAAATAAGGAGCTCGATTGTAGATTCGGGATTTTCGCGGCGTACAGCCTCTACGGTCCTTGCCCATATAGCTGCACCGTGATCGGGGAGATCATCGCGCGTCACCGACGTAATAACAACGTGCTTCAGGC
Source organism: Alistipes sp. (assembly GCA_015656305.1). Lineage (GTDB taxonomy): Bacteria > Bacteroidota > Bacteroidia > Bacteroidales > Rikenellaceae > Alistipes. The sequence goes on along the minus strand of JADBON010000216.1, from coordinate 2,533 downwards.
CCATTAGACGCACACTTTCGGCCACCTTCTCAGGCTCCTGCTCATCGGGGGGCAAGGGACGGCCTGTGGCGGTAGCACAGAAGCGGCAGTTACGAGTACAGATATCGCCCAGAATCATAAACGTAGCGGTACGACGACTCCAACACTCCGCTTTGTTAGGGCACATACCACTTGTGCAAATGGTATGCAGACACCTACCCTCGACGATATGTTCCACGTCGGCGGTGTTGGCCGTACTTCGCAGGCTGATTTTCAGCCATTCGGGCTTTCTTAGATACTCTTCACGTTTTGGTACCTTCGGCATTTTTAAGTTCACTTTTTTCCAATTGATGCAAAAGTACAAAAAAATTCAACAACTGCAAATTTTTTAGCGAAAAAAGTAAAATAACCGCATAATGGAACAAAAAAGGAGGCCAACCCTCTCGGTCAGCCTCCTCGATAGTTATCTCGTTTTAGGAGCAGAAAAACTACTCTGTAACGATATCCTTATTCACGTTCTTCGAGCCAATCAAAGCGTAGAAGAGCAAATATGCAAGACCTGCTACGATAACCCAGTAGCTTGTGAGGTAGTTGCCACCTGTTACGTCTACGACGTAGTTCTGAACCAATGGCAAGATACCACCACCGCAAACCAATGCCATAAAGATACCTGAAGCCCTCTCTGTGTACTTGCCGAGACCCTCAACTGCGAGGTTGAAGATACCACCCCACATCACCGATGTGCAAAGACCGCAGAGTACCAACAACGCCGCGTTCACAGGAACATTCGCAGTGCCGAAGCCCTCTGTGCCCTTGAATACAGGGAGGTTAACGCTTGTTGCAGGATCGAGGAACATAGCGCCAAGAACAAGGCCAAGACCCAAAACAGATACTGCTGTGAGCATCGCCTTTGCTGAGACCTTAGCACCGAGAGCAGCACCACCAAGACGGCCGAAGAACATTAGTAACCAATAAGTTGCAGTAACTGTCGCTGCGATAGCCTCAGCGTTAGGGTTGGTGCCAAGACCGCCATTCTGCAACCACTTCTGCAATACGTTAGGAATACCTACCTCAACACCAACATAGATGAAGATTGCGATAGCGCCGAGCATAAAGTGGCGGAATGACATAGGGCCAATCTCCGACTTCTTCTCCTCCTTTGCAACCTCGCTCTTTGTCTCTGGAATCTCGGTAAAGAGGATAACCACGAATGCTGCGGCGAAGATAGCCAATGCAATGAACATCAATGGGAATACCTGCTTAATCTCTGCATTAAGGATGCTTGGTACGAAGATACCTGTGAGGAAGATTACAGCAGTACCCATCAACGAGTTGAACGAGCCACCCACCTGGAGGAGCTGGTTACCGCGGTTACCACCACCTGCGAGCTTGTTCAACATTGGGTTACCAACGATGTTGAGCATACACATTGAGAAACCTGCGATGAATGCACCGAGAAGGTAGATGCCGAATGCGAGGTTGCCATTCAAAAGACCTGCAATAGTCTGAACGCCAACGCCGATGAAGCCTACTGATACGGCTGCGAGAGCAGTAAATTTGTAGCCACGCTTCTGGAGAAGGTTGCCGGCAGGGATACCCATAACAGCGTATGCGATGAAGTTTGCAAACACGCCAAGTGTACCCATCCAGTTTGCTACATCAAACTGATTCTTAAGCACATCACCCATTGGCGATGCAAGGTTGGTTACGAATGAGATCATACCGAAGAGTAGGATCATCACGATAATAGCCAACGTGTAGTTTTTCTTTTCTGTACTCATTGTTTTTCTTGAATATTTAGTTATTAAGTCTTATCGCTTTTCTGTTATCTGTCGCGCTCGGCAATAAAGGTGCAGAGGTCGAGAAGCGACTGACGATAAGGTGTATCGTCATACTTATGAAGCAGGTGCATAGCACGTGTCAGGTATGACTTCAAAACCTCCGATGCGGCCTCCAAGCCACCACCCTCAATCACAATATTATGGAGTTTGTCGAGTGCCTCATCATCCTGGTCGCAACGTCGCAGAAGCTCCAAAATCTCGGCACGCTGCTCCTCCGAACAACGCTCCATAACCTCAATCAGTGGCAACGTGATTTTATGCTCACGAAGGTCGTTATTCGCAGGTTTTCCAGTGTTGTTATCACGCTGATAATCAAGAATATCATCTTGAATTTGGAAGGCAATGCCTATCGCCTCGCCAAACTTACGCATACGCTCCACATCTCCGCGATTAGCACCCACCGACAAGGCTCCTAATGCTGCGCTTACGCCGAGCAAACTTGCTGTCTTTTGGTAGATGATTGCGAAGTAATCCTCGCGTTTGGTGTCCATACTCTTTGCGTGCTGGCTCTGCAACACTTCACCCTCGCAAAGTGTAGCCATCGCCGTGCCAATGTAGGAGATAAGGTCATACTGTGCCGATGCCATACCGAGCGACATTGTGCGGGCAAGGATGTAGTCACCCAGGATAATCGCCATATTGCTCTGCCACTTGGCATTTACGGATGGCTTTCCGCGACGCTCATCTGCCGAGTCGAGAACATCGTCGTGGAT
>JADBON010000282.1:0-2354 GCA_015656305.1 Alistipes sp. | reverse complement strand
CCGTGCATTGCAATGCGGCGAAGGTCATCCAACTCGGCAGATACACCCGAGGCGATGATGCCACCCTTCTGTATCTGATTGGTCTCGGGATCGGGGAATATCTCCGTCTCGAGGCGTGTACGCACAGCCTCAAGAGGGTCACTCGTCGATGCGATGCGATGTAGGGCATCATCGTCGGTAGAGTTCATAAGCGCTGCGATAACATCAACGGCCGCCAACGAGTGCTTCAACTGCACAAGCTCACGAGGTGTTACACGCTCGGTTGCGATACGCGATGCGATACGCTCCAAGTCACCCACCAGGGCTATCTGCTCACGCATAGCATCGGCAAAGTCTGCATCCTTCACGAACTTCTCAACGATATCCTGACGTAGGCGTATTTTGCTGATATCCATAAGTGGCATCGCTACCCAACGCTTCAGCTGACGGCCACCCATAGCCGTAAGCGTACGGTCGATAGTCTCCGTAAAGCTACACTTTGCTGTCTGGCTATTCGATGCAAAAAGCTCGAGGTTGCGGATTGTAAAGCGGTCAATCCACACCGAGTCGCCACGGTCGATACGCTGTATGGATGAGATGTGAGCAGTCTGACGATGCTCCGTAAATTCAAGATAGTAGAGTATTGAACCCGCTGCCGAGATACCCGCAGTCATAGCCTCAATGCCAAAACCCTTGAGCGAAGGGACTCCCAACTGCGAGCATAGCTTATCGCGGTTTACACTCTCCGAGAACACCCACTCATCGAGGCGATAGGTGTAGTGCTTCGAGCCAAACGAGTCGTTGAAACGCTCCTCATAACCACGCTGAAAGACTATCTCCTTAGGCTGAAGATTTGAGATAAGTTTGTCGACATATATATCATCACCCTCGGCGATGTAGAACTCGCCTGTCGAGAGGTCGAGGAATGCTACACCCGTGATGTTCTTACCAAAATATACCGATGCAAGGAAGGTGTTCTCCTTACCCGCAACGAGGTTCTCGCCCATAACGATACCTGGAGTAACCATCTCCACCACACCTCGCTTAACAAGGCCCTTGACCATCTTTGGGTCCTCGAGCTGCTCACAGATAGCAACACGCTCGCCAGCACGCACCAACTTTGGCATATAGGTATCCAAGGCGTGATACGGAAAACCCGCCAGCTCGACATACGACGCAGCGCCATTGGCACGTCGTGTGAGCGTGATACCGAGGATTCCACTCGCCTTTATAGCATCTTCACCGAAGGTCTCATAGAAGTCACCAACACGAAAGAGAAGTATTGCGTCGGGGTGTACGGCCTTGATTTGGTAGTACTGCTTCATCAGCGGCGTCTCGACATACTTCTTCTCCTTTGCTTCCTTCGCAGGGCTCTTCTCTGCAACCTCATCGGCTATATTTTTCTTTGCTCTTGGGCACATTATTGCAATATTTTGTTACTGTAACTACAACCTTGCAAAGTTACGAAATGTTCTTTAAAAGTCAAAATATTATGGGGTAGTATAATATATACCACCCCAATAATTAACCTAATAGCGCTCTTACTACTCCCCAAAGAAACGCTCGTCGAAATTTACCAAGTAGACTCGTTCCGTCGCTCGCGTAATGGCGGTGTAGAGCCAGCGGAGCATATCCTTCGACATCTCCTCCTCGCCAAAAAGACACCTATCCACAAAGACCGCCTTCCACTGACCACCCTGCGACTTATGACACGTCACGGCATAGGCGAACTTAACCTGCATAGCGTTGAAATGGGGATTCTCGCGGATAGCACGATAGCGCTTCGCCTTGGTTGTGATATCGAGATAATCCTTCTCCACTTCGTAGAATAGCGCACGGCTCTGCTCGCTGGTTAGCGACGGCGACTCCGAGGCCAACGTATCGAGCATAATCTTCACATCCATCTGATAATCATCATAATCGGGGAACTCCACCTGGGCATCTATGAACCTAAATCCATAGAAATCCTCGAAGCGGCGGATGCGACGCAGGCGCACCACATCACCATTTGCAACGAACGACATTGGCGACTCAGCATCTCGCTCGGCATAGTGATAATTATTCTTAACAATCATCAACATATCGCCACTCTCAATCTCCTCCTCGGCCGAGAGGTTATAGCGACGCACACCCTCGTTATAGCGGTTAGCACGCTTATTCGAGCGCGTGATGATTATCGTCTCATCACGGCCATAACGGTCGTAGCAATCCTGCAATGTTTCGAGTAACTCGCCACCCTCAACACTCTTAAAATCAGCAAACGACATATCGAATTTCGGAATCTCAAAGATGCGATTTTCGAGCATACAGCGAAGCATCGTAGCATTGAAAAGGATACCCGAATCTTGCGACTGGCGCACCACCTCATCCATCGT
>JADBON010000024.1:0-10156 GCA_015656305.1 Alistipes sp. | reverse complement strand
GAGACTTTGGAGGAGTTGGGTATTGAGTACGAGAAGCGTGTTATTAGCGCACACCGCACACCGCACCTTATGGTTGAGTATGCTGAGTCGGCTCGTGAGCGTGGCATTGGCGCTATCATCGCAGGCGCTGGTGGTGCTGCACACGTAGCAGGTGTTACTGCGGCGTTGACTACTGTTCCTGTTATCGGCGTGCCTATCAAGACTTCAGCTCTTGGAGGTATGGACTCTTTGCTCTCTATCGTGCAGATGCCTGGTGGTATCCCAGTGTCAACCACGGCTATCAATGGCGCTAAGAATGCTGCGCTTATTGCTGCATCTATCTTTGCCCTTACCGACAAGGCTCTTGAGGAGCGTCTTATTGCTTTCCGCAAGGCTCAGACCGAGAAGGTGCTTGCAGCAGAACTCCCACAGTGCTAATCCGCAATTAACCCCTAAACGATTATGAAGAATCGCCGTATATTTGTTGAGAAATATCCACGATTTCAGGTCGAGGCTGAGACCTTGCGTCGTGAGCTAAATACAAACCTTGGCCTAAACATCGAGAGCCTTCGCTATATCAATGTTTACGACCTCTTCGGCTTCAGCGACGAGCTTGTTGAGAAGAGTCGTTACTCAGTATTTGGCGAGGTTGTTACTGACTCGGTTACCGATGAGTGCGACATGGTAGGTATGCCATTCCTCGCTGTTGAGTTCCTTCCAGGTCAGTTCGACCAGCGTGCCGCATCGGCTGTCGACTGCGTGCACCTTATTGAGCCTAATGCCGAGGTAAAGATTAAGTCGTCACATATCCTCGTATTCGATGCCAGCGTAACCCCTGAGGTGTTGGCTCGCATCGAGAAGTACTATATCAACGCTGTTGAGTCACGTAAGAAGAATCTTGAGGTGTTGAGCGATGCTGAGTCGGCAGAGATTAAGCCAGTACCAGTGCTCGAGGGCTTCCGTAATATGAAGGAGGAGGAGTTGGCACCATACTGCAAGGCTAATGGCTTGGCTATGAATGCTGATGACTTGCGTGAGGTTGTTAACTACTTCAAGGCGGAGGGACGTGATCCTATGGAGACTGAGCTTCGCATCCTCGATACATATTGGAGCGACCACTGCCGTCATACAACATTCACTACCGAGATTGAGGAGATTACCCTTGACGAGTCGTTCATGAAGGCTGAGTTTGAGTCGTCACTCGAGCTTATGCACAACATTCGCCAGGAGCTCGGCCGTGAGAATAAGAGCCTTTGCCTTATGGAGCTCGCAACTATCGGTGCTCGTTACCTTAAGAAGCATGGCAAGCTCGACGATATGGAGCAGAGTGAGGAGAACAACGCATGCTCTATCTTCGTGAATGTTGATGTTGATGGCGAGATGCAGCGTTGGTTGCTTCAGTTCAAAAACGAGACACATAACCACCCAACAGAGATTGAGCCATTTGGTGGTGCTTCAACATGTCTTGGTGGTGCTATCCGTGATCCATTGTCAGGCCGTAGCTACGTTTACCAGGCTATGCGTGTTACAGGTGCTGGCGACATCTATAAGCCAGTTGATGAGACTATGGAGGGTAAGCTTCCTCAGCGCATCATCTCAACAAAGGCTGCTGCAGGTTACTCGAGCTACGGTAACCAGATTGGCTTGGCCACAACGCACGTGCGCGAGGTGTACCACCCCGATTATGTTGCTAAGCGCTTGGAGGTAGGTGCTGTTGTTGGTGCTGTTAAGGCCGACAATGTGCGCCGTGAGAGCCCAGCACCAGGCGATGTGGTGTTGTTGCTTGGTGGTCGCACAGGCCGTGATGGCGTTGGTGGCGCAACAGGCTCATCTAAGGAGCATACGCTAAACTCATTGGAGGAGTGTAGCTCAGAGGTGCAGAAGGGTAATGCTCCTGAGGAGCGCAAGCTATCACGTTTGTTCCGTCGTGGCGACGTTACACGCCTCATCAAGAAGTCGAACGACTTTGGTGCTGGTGGTGTGAGTGTGGCTATTGGCGAGCTTACCGACGGCCTTGATATCTACCTTGATCGTGTGCCTACAAAGTATAAGGGCTTGAACTTCTCGGAGTTGGCTATCAGCGAGTCGCAGGAGCGTATGTCTGTAGTCATCGAGCACAAGGACATGGAGCAGTTTATGGCTTTGTGCCACGAGGAGAATGTTGAGGTTACGTATGTTGCTGATGTTACCGATACCCGCCGTATGCGCATGTATTGGGAGGATAAGGTTGTTGTTGACCTTTCACGTGACTTTATCGACTCGGCAGGTGCTAAGCACTACACAAAGATTAATATTGGCGCAGTGGAAAATATCAACCCATTCGAGCGTAAGGTTGAGGGTGTTACTACCACTAAGCGCATGAAGAATAACCTTTCGGACGACAACGTATTGTCACAGAAGGGCTTGATTGAGATGTTTGACTCTACCATCGGTGCTTCAACCGTGTTGATGCCTTATGGTGGTAAGACTCAGTGTACCGAGACTCAGGTATCTGTGCAGAAGTTGCCAGTAGGTGGCGGCTTCACAAACACGGCAAGTATCATGGCGTATGGCTACAACCCATTTATTGCTAAGTGGAGCCCATACCATGGTGCTGCATATGCTGTTGTTGATGCTTGTGCTAAGGTTGTTGCTGCGGGTGCTCGCTACAACAACATGCGCTTCTCATACCAGGAGTACTTCGAGCGTATGACCGATGCTACATCGTGGGGTAAGCCACTCTCAGCGTTGCTTGGTGCATTGAAGATGCAGGTGGAGCTCGGCTTGCCATCTATCGGTGGTAAGGACTCTATGAGTGGTACATTCCGTGATATCAACGTGCCACCAATGCTCATGGCATTCGGTATTACCACTGTTGATGCACGCAACGTCATTAGCCCAGAGTTTAAGCAGGGTGGCAACTATATATATATAGTACGTCATACACCTGAGGCTAACTATATGCCAAACGTCGAGCAGCTAAAGTCTAACTTCGACTTCGTATCGGAGAAGATCATGCAGGGCGACGTTAAGTCTGCATGGGCTGTTGGCTTTGGTGGTGTTGCCGAGGCTGTCGCTAAGATGTCGTTTGGTAATATGATTGGTGCTTCTGTAGAGTGCGACGAGCAGATGTTGTACAACTACTCTTACGGCTCAATCGTTGTTGAGAGCTGCCGCACGCTTAACCACCCATCTGTGGAGCTTATCGGTAAGACTATCAACGAGGAGGCTATCTTCGTAAATGGTACACGTCTTCCTCTGAAGGAGTTGTTGGAGGCTAACACCGAGAAGTATACTACAATCTATGCTGATAAGGGCAAGGCTGGCGAGCCTACTCGTGTAAGCGACGGTAAGGGCTTCGTTAAGCAGTATGCTGGCCCTAAGGTCGACAAGGTTAAGGTCTATATCCCTGTATTCCCAGGTACTAACTGTGACTACGACACTGCTCGTGCCTTCGAGCGTGCTGGTGCAGAGGTTGAGATGACTGTATTCAAGAACCTTACAGGTGACGATGTGTTTGCCTCTATCGAGGAGATGAAGGAGCATATTGACCGTTGCCACATCATGGCTTTGGCTGGTGGTTTCTCAGCAGGTGATGAGCCAGATGGTAGCGGTAAGTTTATTGCTAACGTGCTTAACAATAAGGTTGTTGCCGACGCTATCCACGCCTTGTTGGATCGTGGTGGCTTGATGCTTGGTATCTGCAACGGCTTCCAGGCGTTGGTTAAGTCAGGCTTGTTGCCATATGGTCGCTTGGGCATGACAACCAAGGAGTCGCCAACGCTGTTCCGCAACGATATCAACCGCCATATCTCGCAGATTGTATCTACACGTGTCGGCACTACTGCGTCGCCATGGCTCAAGTCGTTCGAGGTTGGCGATGTTCACTCTATCGCTGTTAGCCACGGTGAGGGTAAGTTTGTCGTTAGCGACCAGCTTGCTGAGCAGCTCTTCCGCAACGGTCAGGTGGCATTCCAGTATGTCGATGCTGAGGGTCGTCCTACAACCGACTCGCCATACAACCCTAACGGCTCAAGCTTCGGTATTGAGGGTATTGTCGACCCATCAGGCCAGATTTTGGGTAAGATGGGACATACCGAGCGTTATGAGCGTGACCTTATGAAGAATATCCATGGCGAGAAGATTCAGGATATCTTCGCTAATGCAGTAAACTATTTTCTTAATAAGTAGTTGCTATGACAAAGTTGGAACTTCTACACGAAGGTAAGAGTAAACAGATATTTAACACTGAGGATGCCACACGTGTCATCGTCCGCTTCAAGGACGATGCCACGGCATTCTATAATATCAAGCGAGCAAATATTGAGAATAAGGGTAAGATGAACTGCTCTATATCATCAATGTTGCTTGGCTATCTCAACGAGCACGGTGTGTCGACACATTTCGTTGAGAAGCTTGGCGATGATGAGCAGTTGTGTCGTGTTGTTGAGCATATCCCTCTCGAGATTATCGTGCGTAATATCATCGCTGGCTCTATGGCTAAGCGCCTCGGCTTGGAGGAGGGTATTGAGCCCGAGAATACCATTTTTGACCTGTGCTTGCGTGATGACGAACTTGGTGACCCACTCATCAACGACCACCATGCAGTAGCTTTGGGCTTGGTGTCGTACGACGAGTTGGCTGTAATCTACGAGATCTCGGCTAAAACAAATATACTCCTTAAGGAGGTGCTTGCTAAGGCGGGTATCACGCTCGTAGATTTCAAGATAGAGTTTGGTCGTGATGCTAACGGTGAGCTTGTCCTTGCCGATGAGCTTACGCCCGACACATGCCGCTTGTGGGACACTACTACTGGCGAGCGCATGGATAAGGATCGTTTCCGTCGTGACCTTGGTCGTGTGCGCGAAACTTATGAGGAGGTGGCAATGCGTATTGCTAATGTCTTAAAATAGAAAGATTTATGCTTAAAGATTCATTAGATATATATGGCGATGACCTGCACGAGGAGTGCGGTGTGTTTGGTGTCTTCGGCGTTGAAGATGCTGCTAACCTCACCTACTATGGCCTTCATGCCTTGCAGCATCGTGGCCAGGAGGGTTGTGGCATCTCGGCTTTCGATGGCGAGAAGCTAAATACTGTTAAGGGCGAGGGTCTTGTTACCGAGGTGTTCAACCAGCAGAAGCTCTCAAAGCTTAAGGGAAGCATCGCCATCGGCCATGTGCGCTATGCCACAACAGGTGGTGGTGGCGCAAACAACGTCCAGCCATTCTCGTTTAGCCACCATACGGGTGACTTTGCCCTTGCTCACAATGGCAACCTGGTAAACTCTAAGGAGCTTGCTCGTTATTTGGAGGTGCGTGGTTCGTTGTTCCACTCGTCGAGCGATAGTGAGCTATTGGCTCACCTTGTAAAGAAGGATAAGAGCGAGGATAAGCGTATCGACAATATCATGGAGGCGCTTAATATGTTGGAGGGTGCTTTTGCCTTCTTGATCATGACCAAAAATCGTATCTATGCTTGTCGAGATAAGCATGGCTTGCGCCCTTTGGCCCTGGGTAAGTTGGGCAATGGCTATGTCATCAGCTCCGAGACCTGCGCCTTGGATATCGTCGGTGCAGAGTATATTCGTGATATAGAGCCAGGCGAGGTTATCACTATCGACCACCACGGCATCCGCACCAATAAGTATTCGCTCTATCAGCGTCACCTTATGTGCGCCATGGAGTATATCTACTTTGCTCGTCCCGATAGCGACATCGAGGGTTGCAATGTTCACTCCTTCCGTAAGCTCTCGGGCAAGTATCTCTACGAGCAGTCGCCTGTCGATGCTGATGTTGTTATCGGCGTTCCCGACTCGAGCATTAGTGCCGCTATTGGTTACTCTGAGGCAAGTGGCATCCCTTACGAGATGGGTCTTATCAAGAATAAGTACATCGCACGTACCTTTATACAGCCCTCGCAGGAGATGCGTGAGAAGGGTGTTCGCATGAAGCTCTCGGCTGTGCGTTCGTTGGTCAAGGATAAGCGTGTGGTGCTTATCGACGACTCTATCGTTCGTGGTACCACCTCGCTTCGCATTGTTCGCCTTTTGAAGGAGGCGGGTGCCAAGGAGGTGCATGTGCGTATTGCCAGCCCCGCAATCACTAATCCTTGCTTCTACGGCATCGACATGTCAACACGTGAGGAGTTGTTGTGTGCTCGCATGTCTAAGGAGGAGGCTTGTAGGGCTATCGAGGCCGATTCGTTGGAGTTCTTGAGTGAGGAGTCGTTGCTCAAGGCAGGAAATCGTAAGGAGTTGTGCATGGCATGTTTCAACGGCTGTTATCCAACGTCGTTGTATCAAAATAAGTTGAGTAATAAATAATAAATATATATAGGTATGGCAAAAAGTTACGAAGCAGCCGGCGTTAATCTCGAGGCTGGTTACGAAGTTGTTCGACGCATTAAGTCGCATGTAGCATCAACCAAGCGTGTTGGTTCTATGGGTAATATTGGTGCTTTTGGTGGTATGTTCGACCTTGCAGCACTTAACATTAAGGAGCCTGTGTTGGTTAGCGGCACTGATGGTGTAGGTACTAAGCTCAAGCTCGCTTTCGAGATGGATAAGCACGACACTATCGGTATCGATGCTGTTGCCATGTGCGTAAACGACGTTTTGGCACAGGGTGCAGAGCCACTTGTTTTCCTCGACTATGTTGCTGTTGGTCACAATGAGCCTGCTAAGGTCGAGGCTATCGTTGCAGGTGTTGCTGAGGGTTGTCGTCAGGCTGGTTGTGCCTTGGTTGGTGGCGAGACTGCCGAGATGCCAGGCATGTATCAGGATGGCGAGTACGATATTGCAGGCTTTACCGTAGGTGTTGTTGAGCGCTCAAAGCTCATCGATGCTGGTGAGCGTGTTAAGGTGGGTGATGTGTTGGTGGGTATCGCCTCTACAGGTGTTCACTCTAATGGCTTTAGCCTTGTACGTAAGGTTGTTAGCGATAATAATCTTAAGCTTTCAGAGAAGTACGAGGAGCTTGGTGACCGCACTTTGGGTGATGCTTTGTTAGCTCCTACACGCATCTACGTTAAGCAGGTGTTGAAGGTTATCGCTGAGTGCGATGTTCACGGCATTAGCCACATCACTGGCGGTGGCTTCGACGAGAATATCCCACGTATCTTGAAGGATGGTCAGGGTGTCGAGGTTAAGGAGGGTAGCTGGGAGATTCTACCTATCTTCCGCCTCTTGGAGAAGTATGGTAAGGTTGCTCACCGTGAGATGTTCAACATCTTCAACATGGGTATTGGTATGGTTATCGCCTTGCCTGAGGCTGATGCCCAGAAGGCTATCTCTATCCTTGCTGAGTGTGGCGAGAAGGCTTCGGTTATCGGTAAGGTTATCGAGGGCGAGGGCGTAACAATCATCTAATTTAGAGCTATGAAGAAGACAAGATTGGCAGTCTTTGCAAGTGGCAGCGGTAGCAACTATCAGGCTATCGCTGAGGCTTGCCAAGATGGTCGCATCAATGCCGAGATTGTGTTGTTGGTTTGCGACAAGCCTGGCGCAAAGGTTGTGGAGCGTGCTGAGCGCTTTGGCACAGAGTGCTTTTCGTTTAATCCTAAGGATTACGCCTCACGTGAGGCCTATGAAACGGTGTTAGCTACCATGCTCGACGAGCGTGGCGTAGACTTCGTCTGCTTGGCGGGATATATGCGTATTGTCGGTCGTGTGCTGTTGGAGCGCTACGAGCAGCGTATCGTCAATATCCACCCCTCGTTGCTACCATCGTTCAAGGGTGCTCATGCCATTCAGGATGCTGTGGACTATGGTGTTAAAATCTTCGGTGTTACAACACACTTTGTTGACGAAACTTTAGATGGTGGTCGTATCATCGACCAAGGTGCTATTGTTTATGAGGGTAGCGACATCGAGGAGCTTACCAACTTAATTCATAACATCGAGCACAAGCTCTATGTTAAGACTATTAACAAATTGATAAATAAGAAATATTAATAAAGATAAGATATGCGAGCATTAGTTAGTGTTAGCGATAAGCGTGGCGTTGTAGAGTTCTGCCAGAACCTACGTCGTCTTGGTTGGGAGATTATTGCCACAGGAGGCACGCAGAAGCTTTTGGACGATAGCGGTGTTGAGACTATCGGCATTAGCGACGTTACTGGCTTCCCTGAGATTTGTGATGGTCGTGTTAAGACCCTTCACCCTAAGGTGCATGGTGGTTTGTTGGCACGCCGTGACGACGAGAGCCACCTTCAGGCATTGCGTGATAACTCTATCGAGTTTATTGACATGGTATGTGTTAACCTCTATCCTTTCCGTCAAACTATCTCTAAGCCAGATGTTAAGATGGAGGATGCTATCGAGAATATCGACATCGGTGGCCCATCAATGTTGCGCTCAGCAGCCAAGAACTATCGTGACGTAACTGTTGTGTGCGACCCTGAGGACTATGCTCGTATCATCAGTGAGATTGAGGCTACGGGTAATACCACTCCTAAAACACGTCTTGAGCTCTCGGCAAAGGCTTATACACATACTGCTGAGTACGATATGTGCATCGCTACATATATGCGTAAGCAGGCCGAGCTCAACGAGAAGTTGTTTGCGTCGTTCGATCTTGTGCAGTCGTTGCGCTATGGCGAGAACCCTCATCAGGAGGCTAAGTTCTTCGCTTCAGCAGATAAGGTACCTTTCTCGTTGGCTACTGCAAAGCAACTCAATGGCAAGGAGATGTCGTATAACAATATCCAGGATGCTAACGCTGCGCTCAATATTGTGCGTGAGTTCAGTGAGCCATTTGCTGTGGGCTTGAAGCACATGAATCCTTGTGGTGCTGCTATCGGTGCCGATATTAAGGAGGCATGGACCAAGGCTTACGAGGCTGATACGGTGAGCATCTTCGGTGGTATCGTGGCTGTTAACCGTGAGATTGATAAGGAGGTAGCCGAGCTTATGAAGCCTATCTTCTTGGAGATTATCATGGCACCATCATTCAGCGATGAGGCTCTCGAGGTGTTGTCTACAAAGAAGAATCTCCGCCTGTTGCAGGTAGATATGACACAGTCAGATGCTACTCAGACTCAGTATGTTTCGGTAAATGGTGGTTTGCTTGTTCAGAAGCTCGACACCGAGACCAAGGAGGTTGTTAGTGATATGTGTGCCACTGAGCGTAAGCCATCGGCTAAGGAGCTCGAGGATATGAACTTCGGTTGGCGAATTGTTAAGCATGTTAAGTCGAATGCTATCGTGGCTGTTAAGGACGGCCATACTATTGGCGTGGGTGCTGGCCAGATGAATCGTGTAGGCTCAGCAGAGATTGCCCTTAAGCAGGCTAACGCTGCGGGCTTTACCGAGGGCCTTGTGCTTGCCTCTGATGGCTTCTTCCCATTCGACGACACAGTAACTCTTGCACGTGAGTATGGCGTTACAGCCTTGGTGCAGCCTGGTGGTTCTGTGCGTGACGAGGACTCTGTGAAGAAGGCTAACGAGTTTGGCATGACAATGCTTATGACAGGTATGCGTCACTTCAAACATTAATTTGTTGTGATAAAGGGTCATCAGCGGCGTCTGGCTCATTGCCCCGAATGGGGAAATACCCTAAGTATGTCCCCATCCGTTGCAATTTCGACCAGCCTCACAGCTAACCCTTTCTAACAACGAATTTGATATAAAGTATTATTGTCACTAATTGCGAATTAAAATGAACGTATTAGTTATTGGATCGGGTGGTCGTGAGCATGCTATTGTCGAGGCTTTGTCACGCTCGCCTAAGAACCCAAAGATATATTGTGCCCCAGGAAATGCTGGTATCGCTCAGTTGGCTGAGTGCGTAGCAATCAAGGATACAGAGGTAGATAAGCTCGTGGAGTTTGCTTTGGCTAACAACGTGGAGCTTACTGTTGTAGGCCCTGAGGCTGCGTTGGCAGCGGGTGTTGTCGACCGCTTCCAGCAGGAGGGGCTTGCAATTTTCGGCCCTACGAAGGCTGCTGCCGAGATTGAGGCAAGCAAGGACTTTGCTAAGCGCCTTATGGTGAAGTATGACGTACCTACGGCTGCTTATGCTACATTCTCCGACTACGACGAGGCTTTGGCCTATGTCCGTAAGGGCTCGTTGCCAACGGTGCTTAAGTACGACGGCTTGGCAGCAGGAAAGGGCGTGGTTATTGCTACTACCATGGAGGAGGCAGAGGCTACACTCCGTGACATGTTGCTCGACACTAAGTGTGGCGAGGGTAGGGT
>JADBON010000267.1:0-2492 GCA_015656305.1 Alistipes sp. | reverse complement strand
TGTTTATGTGTAACAAATGCGAGTAGCACGCGCTACTCGCATTCTTATTTTATACAATCTCTACGTTCTCAATACTCTCTTGCTGCACGGTATCCAGCGGATGGGACTGGTATTCGACCTTCGCGAAGTCTATCGAAAGAAGGTCGATACAGCGTATCGCACTATTGTATGCCGTCTTATAGTAGACCTTACGATTTGTTAGGTCAATAGCCGAGGTCCACTGCGTAGCACTTGGAAGGCTCTTCTCTGCAGGATTTTCAATGGCTATCGGCACATCAAAATTGTTTAGCAGATGGAAGCACTCCAGGACTGTATCCTTTCCCGTAGCACGTTGTGGCGCGGTATTACGGAAGAACGCAGCACGGACAAAGCGTGACGGAGGGGTGAAATCACCTGGCAAGCCAAGCATTGCAGAGCTACCACCAATAGGCGTCAACTTCTCATCACCAAGTTGATATGCGGGAGCATCGCCAGGACGGAGGTTGACATAGTTATTCAAGTTAGCAAGATGCCACTCGAAGCCTGGAGCATTGGTAAGCACACCCACGACATTTTCGTAGAAGTGTATTGCACCTCCAACAATCTCCATCACTACTTGTCGTCCCGAAGGCTCGCCAATTCGCCAATGGACAACAGCCGAGCGCTCAAGTCCCACAATCGTAACATTCTCAACCGCCTGCTTCACCTCCTCAATCGTTGCACAGTTCGTGAGCATCCATTGCACCACTTGAAGGTCGGCAAGAGTATAGGCATTGTATGCGCTATTATAGGCTACATAGCTACCATAATCGGGGAAGAAGAACAAACCCGCCGAGAGTCCCGCCTCGTTGATACCCTCGGCAATAAACTCCTTCTCCACAACAGCCATACCCACAGCGCCATATTTCGCTCTCCACTTTACGCCATTTAGGCCCGTAGGCGTATAGGATTGAAGCGCCTCGCCACGCGGAATAATTACATACTCGCTCTTGAGTGTGCTATGTGACCACTCTATAGTTCGCGCCTGAACATAGCTTCCATCTGCTGCCGTAAGCGAGATTCCCGTACACGCAACACTCGGATAAGTGCCACCTATAACTGCAGCAGCACCCAATAATAAACCTTTAGTAAACTCTTTCATAACTCAAAAAAAATTACTCTTTTGAGCTATACTACACTAATCGCGCCACAACAAAAAAATACTGCCCAACACCGTAGTGTCGGGCAGTATCATTATATACAAGGTGAGTCGTTACTCAACCTCTGGACGCATCATAACAAGAGTGCGGTTGTTGTCGTCGAGCATCTTCTGTGCCAATGCCTTAACATCTTCAAGAGTTACGCTCTCCAAGATACCGAGGTACTCCTCCTTGTAGTTGTAACCCTCCTCGTACCAACGTGTGATAGCTGATACCCAGCCGCTGTTGTTATCGAGAACGTTAGCGTAGTTCTTCTGCAAGAACTCCTTAGCCTTAGCTACGTCGTCTGCCAAAGGTCCCTCCTGAGCAATCTTGCGAATCTCCTTATCGCAAATCTCAACCAACTCGTCAGCCAACTGGTCGTTAGTATCGAATACGATAGCCATAAAGTAGTTCTCAGTAGGATACTCATCAATTGCACCCTGAACAGATACACCATAAGTACCACCCTTCTCCTCGCGGATAGAAACCATATAACGTGAGTCAAGAGCGCGGCTCAACAAGTCAACGATAAGACGGTTCTTAGCGTTATCCTCGATAGCACCTGTGTAGATAAGGCGTACTGAAACCTTAGGCTGCTCCATCTTTGTGCGGAACTCGTTAGTAATGTTACCAGCGTAGCGAACACCATCATCAACAACTGCATACTCAACACTCTTTGATGTTGGGAGTGAACCGATATACTTCTCTACGAGTGGCTTCAAAGTCTTAAGGTCTACATTACCTGCGATGATGAAGCGGAAGTCATCAGCATAAGAGTAAAGCTTAGAGTGTACTGCCTTCAATGCTGGGATGTTCAAAGCCTCAATCTGTGCACCTGAAGTAATCTGGCGACGAGCGTGGTTGCCATAAAGTGTCTTCTGAAGCTCCTTTGAGCAGATGTAGTTAGGGTCAGACTCCATATTTGTGAAGTAAGGAACATACATCTTCTTCATATTATCGAGGTCTGTCTGGTCGAAACGTGGAGAAGTGAAGTTCAAGTACATCAACTGAAGGATAGTCTCAATATCCTTTGGTGAACCACCAGCGTTTATAGCGTGCTCGTAAGAAGATGTACCTACTGAAGCCCAAGCTGACTTACCTGAAAGCTGTTTTGAAAGCTCTGTAGAAGAGAACTTACCAATACCAGAGTTGCCCATAATCATACCAAGGAATGAACCCTGATAGTACTCCTCGTCGTTAAGCATTGAAAGACCACCCTTTGATACTGCAGAGATAGTAACCTCGTCAGCCTTCAATGTAGATGGGCGAACGATAACCTTAACGCCATTCTTCAATGTCCACTCTGTGTAACCAAGTGACTCGTTCTGTGCA
>JADBON010000283.1:0-2352 GCA_015656305.1 Alistipes sp. | reverse complement strand
TATTGAGACCGACCGCGCTACGACAATCGCACTCCCCGACTTCCGCAAGGCTCGCACACCAAAGGAGGTCAATGATTTGGCGAATAAGAAGCGCTCGATGTCGACCTACGAGGAGTATAACGAGGATATCTTCGAGTTCCTAGATGAGTCGCCGTTGGATACGGTGGAGACAGATGGCCGTCGTCTACATCTTCGTAAGCGCTACACCCTCGCAGCAATGGAGACTGGAGCATTGCCAATGCTTCCTGCGATTCTCTATTTCGATAAGAACCGCGATAAGCCCGACACGCTTTATAGCCGTGATACTTTACGTCTTAACGTACTGTCATACACAGAGTTAGACACAACATTATTCCTCAAGGCAGACCCTACATCGCAGCAGGGCTTCGGCGTAGATAGCCAGAAGGCGCAGGCGC
Organism: Alistipes sp.; assembly: GCA_015656305.1. Lineage (GTDB taxonomy): Bacteria > Bacteroidota > Bacteroidia > Bacteroidales > Rikenellaceae > Alistipes. The sequence goes on along the minus strand of JADBON010000283.1, from coordinate 1,936 downwards.
TACTGAAGGACGAGGGTGTCTATACGGTAAAGAACCTTCCGTTTAAATTTGCCGAGGTGCGCGACTATGCGATATATGGCTTCATCGTGCTTATCATCGTTGCTCTTGTGGTATGGCTCGTTGTGAGCATCATCCTCAAGCGTGCGAAGCGTGCCGCAGAGGTGGTTAAGCCACAACCAAAGCTCCCACCACATATCGTAGCCATCAAGGCTCTCGAGGAGCTTAAGAATCGTAAACTCTGGCAGAACAATAAACACAAACTATACTACTCCTCAATCACCTCAATATTAAAGGTTTACATCGAGGATAGATGGGCGTTAAGTGTCTTGGATAAGACCTCGAATGAGGTTATCGCGGAGCTTCGCGATGTGGATATGCCACGCGACAGCCGCAGCGACCTTATCGCCATACTTCAGAGTGCCGACCTTGTGAAGTTCGCAAAGGTGATTCCCGATGCGGAGGAGTGTGAGGCGACATTCACCCGCGCATTCTACTTCGTGGAGAACACCAAGCAGAAGGAGAGCCACAACAAGGAGAAGCGTGAGATAACTATCGATACAAAGATTAACGAATGATGAGCATTAAACGATATGTAGCCATAGTGATGATGGTGTTGGTGGCGATGGTTGCAGGCGTGACCAATGTCGAGGCGCAGTATCTCCGCGAGCGAGGCTTGGTACGTGAGGGTAATCGTAACTTCTCACGCAATAACTACCTCACAAGCTTCAACCGCTACAATAGCGCCTTGGAACACGACTCTACAAACTACGAGGCGTTGTACAACCGCGCTAATGCCCACCACCAGCTACGCCGCACCACACCCGAGGACTCGACACTCGTTGCCGAGCATACCTATCGCTTGTATGAGGATATCGCTGCCGATACGCTCCTTACGGCTACGCAGCGTGCCGAAGTGCTACGTAACCTCGGTGAGAGCCTCTTTGCCGATGAGAAGTACGAGGCGGCGCTAAATAGTTTCCGTGAGTCGTTGCGCCTAAATCCTGATGATAAGGAGACCAAGTATGACTACATCCTTACCAAACGTATCGTAGACCAGAAGCGTCAGCAGCAACAGCAGAACCAGAATCAGGATAACAACCAGAATCAGGATAATCAGCAGCAGCAAAACGATAACAATCAGCAGAATAACAACCAACAAAATCAGGATAACAACCAAAATCAAGACCAGAATCAGCAGCAGAACCCCGAGCAGGATAATCAGCAGGGCGATGAGCAGCAGGATAATGGTGGCGATGAGGATAAGAGTGAGAATGAGCCTCAACAGCAACCCGAAGGTGGCGAGCGTCCTCAACAACTAAATAGCGACCAGGAGCGTATGCTCGATGCTATACAGGCCGAGGAGGATAAGACACAGGATAAGCTCAAGGATAAGAAGAAGGCTCTCATAATCCCTGGTAAAAAGAATTGGTAATATGGAGTTACTAAACAAAGAGATACTCTACCTCTTGGCGATAATCCCCATTGTGGTGGTGTACTACATCTTGCTGGGACGTAAGCGCGCCTCTATCGTAGTCTCTACGACGGGAGGTGTGAAGGCTCCCCGTACGCTACGCTATTGGCTACGTCACGTACCCTTCGTACTGCGTATAGCAGCCCTTGCGGCGGTGATTGTGGCTCTTGCCCGCCCTGTGATTGTCGACCACCAGGAGGAGACAACAACCGAGGGTATCGACATCGTTATTGCGATGGATATCTCGAGTTCGATGCTTGCCCGCGACTTCACACCCGATAGACTCTCGGCAGCCAAGCAGTTAGCAACAGAGTTTGTGGCGGAGCGCAGTGGCGACCGCATCTCGGTTGTGGCATTTGCGGGTGAGGCATTCACGCAGTGTCCTCTGACCTCCGACCAGGCAACCGTAGGTACTATGCTCTCACGACTACGTAGTGGCGTTGTGGAGGATGGTACGGCAATCGG
>JADBON010000308.1:0-2036 GCA_015656305.1 Alistipes sp. | reverse complement strand
TCATCGCGGCCGATGATTGATATGCCCGAGGATAGCCTTGCCACATCATCGCGCAGTAGGTGAATGCTGCTCGTAGAGAGATACTCCTCGACGGCATCTATCCCGCTGATATACTCGTGATTACCTGCACACATATAGACGCCATCGCGCGCCTCCACACGACTAAACTCCTCACACATATCACCCTCTGCAACAGGCTTTATGCTATTGTCGATAAGGTCGCCTGCGATGACCACGACATCTGGCTGTTGGCTATTTATCAGCTCGATGTAGCGTGCCAGGTCGCGGCGTGTGGTGCCATATCCGAGGTGGATATCGCTCGCCATAACTATGCGGTAGTTATCCCTATCAAGGCTCTTGTCTGTTGTAATCTCCAGATGCTCGATACGAGGGTTGCGGTAGTTGATATATCCGAATATAAGAAGTAATAGTGTCGCTCCAAGAGCGTAGAGCGTACCATATTGGAATGTGGGGCAGAGGAGCTTTATAACATCCGCAACGATGAGCAGCATCACGGCATATAACAGAAAGACAAGCCACGAAGAGCCTATGCTGAAGAGTGTTTGCGTAAGAGGCGTAGGAAGGTTAGCATTGCGCAGAGCAAACGACACGAAGAGCGATGTTGCCACCACCGCAAAGAGTAAAATAAAGCCTATGCGCAGCCATAGTGGTTGTTGCGCCACAAGCTGCCATAGGCGTATGAAAAGGTATGTATTACCTCCTATGTATAGAGCTAAAAGTGTGATGCCTGCCCAAATCATATCGCTAATAATCAATATATTATGTTGTAACGAGGCAAGAGCACACTCCTACTTACGGGGCATAAGACCGCGTTTTGCAGCCTCCTCCTCCATAAGACGATACGCAGCATCAAAGTCGTTCGGGATAACACCGTCGAGGATGGCATTCTTGATAACCTCCTTAATGTCGCCGATAACGTTTGATGGCGGGATATCGTAGGTCTTCATAATGATATCGCCAGTGATAGGTGGCTGGAAGTTACGAACCCTGTCACGCTCCTCCAGGTCGCGCATCTTGCTACGCACAAGCTCGAAATTCTTGAGGAATAGGCGCACCTTATTATCATTTCCCGAGGTGATATCTGCCTCGCAGAGAGTCATCAACTTATCAATATCGTCACCCGCCTCGAAGAGCAAGCGGCGTACAGCAGAGTCGGTAACCATATCCTCCGATAGCACGATAGGGCGCATATGAAGAAAGACCATCTTCTGCACGAAGCGCATCGGCTCGTTGAGAGGTAGACGCAAGCGGCGGAATATCTGTGGCACCATCTTCGAGCCTACAGCCTCGTGCTGGTGGAATGTCCAGCCCTGACGTGCGTCATAGCTCTTGGTGATAGGCTTGCCAATATCGTGTAGAAGTGCCGACCAACGTAACCAGAGGTCGTTGCTATGGCGGGCAAGGTTGTCGAGAACCTTCATCGTATGCTCGAAGTTATCCTTATGTCCGTGCTTGCCACGACGCTCCACACCCGACATATTATCCAGCTCGGGAAGGATATACTTCAACAATCCCGTTGTGCGCATCAGAGTCAAGCCAATGGATGGCACAGGGGACTCCATTATCTTGTTGAGTTCCACGATGATACGCTCCTTGGTGATAATCTTTATGCGCTCCGCCTGACGGCAAATTCCATCATAGGTCTCGTCATCAATATCGAAGCCCAACTGCGACGCAAATCTCACAGCACGCATCATACGCAATGGGTCATCCGAGAAGGTCTTATCTGGCTCACAAGGGGTGCGGATTATGCAATCCTCCAAATCCTCCATACCGCCAAATGGGTCGACCAACTCGCCAAATCGATCGCCATTCAGCGACCCCGCCATCGCGTTGATAGTGAAGTCTCTACGTCGCTGGTCATCCTCTAAAGGTCCTGGCTCGACGTGTGGGTTACGCGACTCGGGGGTATAGCTCTCGCGACGTGCGCCAACGAACTCCACCTCCGTATCGTGCCAGCGGAGCATAGCCGTGCCATAGGTCTTGAAAATCGTAACCTTGGCGTTTAGCTCTTT
>JADBON010000240.1:0-2755 GCA_015656305.1 Alistipes sp. | reverse complement strand
TTGAGAATACCTCGATTGCAGTTGCGTAATCCTCAGAGTTGAAAGCATCAGCACCCTTAGCCTGATACATCTGACCTACGTATGAACGGTTCTTGTTCATCGCTGCGATATCCTCGTACATCTCTGCAAGGTTAGCAGCCTCGTTGAAGTTATTGATAGCCTCGTCGTAGTTCTTTGCGTTGAACGCCGCAACACCCAACTTGTTGTAGCAAGTTACGATGAACTTCTTTGAGCCTACGATAGCCTTCTGCTGGTTTGCATCTGGCTCCTCGATATCCCAGCTTGCATCAACAACCTCCTGGAACTGTGCGATAGCCTCGGTGTAGTTTCCAGCCTTAGCATTTCCCAAACCCTGCTGGAAAACAGCTACGATATCTGTCTGGGCGAAGAGTGATGTAGCACCCATAAGGGCTACAACTGTCATAATAAGTTTTTTCATAGATAGTTAGTATAATTGTTTTTGTTAATATTTTTCAGCAAAAAGCATCCGCAAAGTTACTACTTTGTTGCGTAATCACAAAATTTCTCGCTCTCTTATTTTCGCAGCGAGGCAAAAAATTGCGTCATCAGTGCCTCACACTCCTCTTCGAGTACTCCCGCTACAACCTCCGTTTTAGGGTGCATAATCCTATCCGAAAAGGTCGAGTAGCCACGCTTATCATCCCTCGCGCCATATACCACACGCTTCACCTGACTCCACCCTATGGCACCCGCGCACATAGCACACGGCTCGACAGTTACGTACAACGTACACTGGTTAAGATACTTACCTCCAAGTGTCTGAGCAGCAGCTGTTATGGCCTGCATCTCGGCGTGTGCCGTAGCATCCACCAGCGTCTCCACAAGGTTATGTCCACGACCTATGATTCTGTCGCCTACGACAACCACCGCGCCTATGGGCACCTCTCCCTTATCTAACGCACGTTGTGCCTCGGCTATTGCCATACGCATAAATTTTTCATCATTTCGCACCTCGATGCTATTTTTTTCGCTCATATATTTATATATATCTTGAAAAATTACTACCTTTGTGAGTTGCAAAGATAACAAAAATATAGAAACTAAAATATATCACAAATGTACAGAACACACAACTGCGGTGAACTCCGCATAGAGAACGTAGGTCAGGAGGTTACCCTCGCTGGCTGGGTACAGAAGGTTCGTAACCTTGGTGCTATGGCATTTATTGATCTTCGTGACCGCTTTGGCATCACGCAGATTACCGTCGAGGAGCACTCTGCGGAGGAGGTAAAGGCTATCGCACAGGAGGTAGGACGTGAGTATGTCCTTCAGGTTAAGGGTAAGGTTGTTGAGCGTTCGTCGAAGAATGGCAAAATCGCAACTGGCGACATCGAGATTTCGGCATCGGAGATTAAGATTCTCAACCGCGCCGTGACACCTCCATTCACCATTGAGGAGGAGTCAGACGGTGGTGATGACCTTCGTATGAAGTATCGCTACCTCGACCTTCGCCGTCCACCACTTCAGCGTGCTATGATTCTTCGTCACCGTATGGCGCAGGCCGTACGTCAGTTCCTCGACAAGGAGGGCTTCCTTGAGATTGAGACACCATACCTCATCAAGTCTACTCCAGAGGGTGCGCGCGACTTTATCGTGCCATCACGTATGAACCCTAACCAGTTCTACGCCCTTCCACAGTCTCCACAGACACTTAAGCAGTTGCTTATGGTTGCGGGCTACGACCGCTACTTCCAGATCGTACGCTGCTTCCGTGATGAGGATTTGCGTGCTGACCGTCAGCCAGAGTTCACACAGATCGACTGCGAGATGTCGTTCGTAGAGCAGGAGGACGTACTTGAGATTTTCGAGCGCTGGGCGCGTTATATGTTCAAGGAGGTTATGGACATCGAGTTTGCGGAGCCATTCCGCCGTATGCCTTGGATTGAGGCTATGGAGAAGTATGGTTCGGACAAGCCAGATTTGCGCTTCGGTATGGAGTTTGCCGACATCACCGACCTTGCTCACGGCCACGATTTCGTAGTCTTCGACTCGGCAGATTATGTTGTAGGCTTCGCAGCCGAGGGTTGCGCATCATACACCCGTAAGCAGATTGACGAGTTGACAGAGTTCGTCAAGCGTCCACAGGTTGGCGCAAAGGGCCTTGTATGGATTCGCGTGGATGAGAATGGTGGCATCAAGTCATCTATCGACAAGTTCTTCTCGGCTGAGGATTTGAAGGCTATCGCCGAGCGCACGGGAGCTAAGAATGGCTCTATGATATTCATCCTCTGCGGCGAGAAGTTTAAGACTCTCACCCAGCTCTGCACACTCCGTTTGGAGGTTGCCGAGCGTTTGGGACTCCGCGACCCTAAGAAGTTCGCTCCATTGTGGGTTGTTGACTTCCCAATGTTCGAGTGGGACGAGGAGACACAGCGTTTCTACGCTATGCACCACCCATTCACCTCTCCAAAGCCAGAGGATGCGCAGTACTTCGACACTGGCGAGTTGGGCAAGATGCGTGCTAACGCCTACGACTTCGTATGTAACGGTACGGAGATTGGTGGTGGTTCTATCCGTATCCACGACGCAGAGCTTCAGGCAAAGGTCTTCAATGCCCTCGGTTTCACTCCAGAGGCTGCGGAGGAGCAGTTTGGCTTCTTGATGAATGCGTTTAAGTATGGTGCACCTCCACACGGTGGTTTGGCATTTGGTTTCGACCGTCTATGCTCGTTGTTTGGTGGTTCGGAGTCTATCCGCGACTACATCGCCTTCCCAAAGAACAACGCAGGCCGTG
>JADBON010000048.1:0-7117 GCA_015656305.1 Alistipes sp. | reverse complement strand
GCTCTTTGTTACGTTAGCCTTACGGGTGAAAGACTCTACGAACTCCCACACAAGCTCCCTATGAGGGTTGTTAAGGTCTATCTCCAAGTCTGGATATAGGTACTCGGCATCCTCCACTGCGCCATATGTGGGGCGTCTAAATATCTTGTGGCTTACGGTAGTTATTGTCCCTGTATTAGGAAGTGTGCAGTATAGGACATCGCCATAGTGGCTTGGTCGGCCACCAGAGCGCTCACCAACGATGCTTCCGATATTGTTGTCACGCGCTGTGGTAAGAAGCAACATCGCACTGCTAAAGGTATCCTTACCCTGGATGAAGATTACATCACCCTTAAACAGACGCTCCGGGTCGAGGTTTAGGATGTAGTGTGCAGAATCCTGCGGTGCGGTGTAGTCTATCTTTGCATCTCGGTTATGGTCGAACTTGCGAGCCCAGTATGTTTCGCCAACCTCGAGAGGCTTGCCGTTGTAGGTAAACTCCTTATAATAAGGGTAGTAGGTTAGCATCAACTTCGAGATACGCACCTCGGCGCTATATTGCTTAATCTCCTCATAGGGCTTTAGCCACGACAAAAGTACATCGCCCAACACGCTATTACCTCCGCTATTATACTGAAGGTCTACGACAAGAGTTTTGATGCCCTTTGCCTCAATCTCGGCCATCATCTCGCTGCAGAACTCATCAAAGCGTGCCAGCTGTGTGTATTGAGGATGTGTAACTCTGTCGGCAAACTGATTGAATTGTAGGTAGCAGATGCTCTTCTCCTCAAAAATCTCATAGTCGAAGAGGGTATTTCGAGGTGCTGTGACTCTGTTTGTAAGGTTGCTTTGAAGCTGGGTAATCTTAAGCTCTCGCTTATTTATCGCAGGTATTGTGGCGGTAGTGTTGTTGGCGAAGGTGATGTGTAGCTCATCACTGCTCATACCGAGCATCGCCCAGAAGTCGGTGAGTAGGAGATACTCCGTAACCAAATTTTCGAAGTTGACCTCGTTGTCGGCGCTCACAATCTCTCGTGCCGCGTTGAGAATCTTTTTCAGCGGCTTGCCGTTAACGTATTTGACCTCTTTGCCAAGGATGTCGCGATACTCATCTTGACATAGGTCGACAATCGAAGGAGCATTGCCATTGATGGTAAACCTCACTGGAAATATCCTATCTGGCGAACTCCAGTAGTATATTGCAGTATGGCCATCGTGTAGCGATGCTGCTACTTTAGCGAGGTAGAGCTTAAACTCCGCGACGTCACCTATTTTGCCACACTCCTTGTACATCTTACGTACGCGCTTCTGCAATTTAGCGCGATGCTCGGCATTGGCGTAGTAGGGGTGAGTGTCACCAAGCATATCGGCATACAGGAGCATATCTTTTTGAAAGGCGTTACCTTCCACATACTCTTTCGAAGCCTCTATCTCTGTGTCGTGATACGCGGGGATATTCTGACCATAGGCAATGCCCAATGATAGTAGGGCTGTTGCCATTAATGATATACGTTTCATAGTCGTTACGATTTTCTAACCCAACCATACTCTATCATCGCGCCAGCTACGCCAAGGGCAATGAACAGATAGCTCGCATACTCGTCAAAGATATCCGTTGCATTTAGTACTACAATCGCTACCATAGCAATGAGTATCTCTATTGCAAATGCCCTTCTCCAGCGGGCTATTCTTAGTTCCGAGGGTTTGTCGTTATCAGCCTGGCTCCAAGAGTACCATCTGTCGAGCTTGCCCATAATGGCCAATAGGGATAATGAGGTAAGTGTCAGACAGACAATGGTGATGATGAGAATATGAGTCGAGGTAGTCATAGGTTAAAGGTATTGAGCCTTGCGGCGGCGTTTCTCTCTTAGGCGCATCATCGCTATCTCCTCTCGTGAGCGGCGACGTATGTAGCGCAGACGTGCAAAGCAGCAGATGAATGCAAGCCACATAATAGAAGAGCAGATTGTCAGGTTTAGCGCAAACTCCACATCTATCTCATCTGCCCAATAGAGTATCCAGGGTAGTATGCTCCACGTTGCGGCTATCACACCCGTAGATGTTGAGGCCTTTGCCCAGCAGGGACGTGGTGCCATACGGCGGTAGGTCAATACGAGGCCAATGCAGAAGAGTCCTATGGCGATGAGAATCTCTATCTCTCTATTGTAGGGAACGCTCTCAGGGATGTAGTTAATGCCAAAGAGTAAGCACGTCGATGCGAACATCACTACATCAGCGAGCTTTAGCTTTCCCTCATCGGGGCTTTTGCCCAGACGGCGATTTGCCAGTTTCTCTATTCTGCCGAAGCGAATTTTGTAAAAGCTATACTTATTCTTCATTTTGTGGCTCCTCCTTAGCCTTCTTTGCGCGAGGCTTGCGTCCACTGCGACGCAAGGCCTCGGCAATAATCCATTGCAGTTGTCCATTCATCGAGCGAAACTCGTCGGCTGCCCACTTCTCAAGGGCATCCATCGTCTCGCCGTCGATGCGTAGCACGAAACTGCGTGTATTTGAATCCTTTGTAGCCATAGGGGATACTTCAAAAGGGTTTACTAATTGTGCAAAGTACCAGTGTTTACCACAGGCTGTGCAGCCTCATCGGCACAGAGTACCACGAGCAAGTTGCTCACCATAGCAGCCTTACGCTCCTCGTCAAGCTCCACAACATCCTCGGTAGATAGGCGCTCAAGGGCAATCTTAACCATCGACACAGCACCCTCAACAATCTTCTCACGTGCCGAGATGATAGCATCAGCCTGCTGGCGGCGAAGCATAGCAGCAGCAATCTCTGGAGCGTATGCGAGGTAGTTCAAGCGTGCCTCGATAACCTCGATACCCGCGATTGAGAGGCGCTCGTTAAGCTCGTCGGTAAGGCGGTCGTTAATCTCATCACCACCCGAACGGAGTGTAACCTCATCCGAAGCGTTGTTAGAGTTCTCGTCGTAGGCATACATACCCGCAACCTGACGCAATGCCGAGTCGCTCTGTACGGCTACGAAGTTCTCCAAGACGTTCATACGTGTGTTAGAGCCAGTTGCACCAATCTCCAATGGTGCGTCAATCTCGAATACAGCGTTATATGCGCCATCGTTCTTAATCTTCCACACTACAACAAGACCGATAAGAATAGGGTTACCCGCTTTGTCGTTAACCTTGATAGGGTCTACGTTGAGGTTACGCGCACGCATCGAGAGCTTCTTTGCGCTCATAAATGGGTTAATCCACCAGAAACCAGTGTCGTAGAACGTACCGCGATAGTTACCAAAGAAGAGCAATACGCGTGACTCGTTAGGCTCAAGCATAATGTAACCGCACATCATAATGATTGCGCAGAGAATAGATACGATAAGCAGTGCAAGTGCCCAGCCGATAAGAACTTCGTTGCTTGCAAGCACTGTAATAGCGTAGATTGCCGCACCTACAAGAGCAAGGTTAAGGATAAGGGCGATGAAGCCATTGAGCTTCCAACCAGAATAGGTGTAATTTTTCATAATGATAGAGTTTTAGGGTTTATAAATTAGATTCTGATTTTTCGGTGTTTATGATGATATCATTTTGATATCACAAAGATAGTGCATAAAATATCAATTCTCCAAATTTTTCTGCAACTTTTTTTCGGTGTGATGCAAAAAAAAAGGATAACCGCGGTGGTTATCCTTATATATAATAGTAGTATGAGGGTTACTCCCAGAAGAGCTTTAGGAAGTGGTCGTCGGTACTCCATACCACACCCTCGTGGTCCTCGTAGCCATCCTCGGTCCAGCTATAAGTCACGTAGCCTCCCTTGTGGAGTATCTGCTCCTTGTTTCCGCCCAAACGAATATACTCGCTACAAATCTCCTCGACCTTAATATCTCGGAAGTTGGCGATAGGGAGTGTGCTGCCCAGTGAAACCTCGATGCTGCCACTTTCGGATGTTGTGTCACTATTACCTCCGATATCCTCTGTTGTGCAGCGGCGCTCGAAGTTTAGTGTTGCGGTTAAGTTCTTCTCACTCATATCTCTCTCGTTTTAATTGGTTACTTTCGCTCCTCGTCGCTCCACTCGGAGTAGGGGTGTTCGCGGAGGTGAGAGTTGTAGAAACGTCGCTCTCCCGTAACCTCTCTACCCAGCCACTCGGGTCGCTCGTACTCCTCATCCACTCTCGACAGCTCCACCTCGGCCATTGTAAGTCCCTCGTTCTCGCCCAAGAACTCATCAACCTCGAAGGTGTGGCCACGATACTCCACAAGGTAGCGATACTTATCAATCAGCGCACCCTCGACAAGAGGAAGCAACTCACGAGCCTCGCTTTGCGAAATCTCCTTCTCCCACTCGATGCGCGATAGTCCGTCGTCTGTCGAACGGCCCTTGATTGTTAGCCACGCACTCTGGTCGCTAATACGTACTCGAACGGTGCGGGAGCCTGATGCGATATAACCCTGCGTTAGATGTAGTCGGCTATGGGCGAGGTGCTTATACTCGCCCGTAACTAGAAATTTTCGCTCTATCTCGGTTGCCATAGCCTACATCTCTGGGGCGAACATAGGGTCCCACGATGGAAGCATAACGGGCTTCTGCTCAAGGAGCTTGAGAGTCTCGGCAGGGATATACTTCTTGTCCACCACCACGCGGAACATATACTCTTCGAACCACTCGTTGGTCATAATGAGGTTACCGCGCCATCCAGCTTGTGGGCCCCAGCTATTCTCCACCATCCACTTCTTGGCGTTGCCATTCTCGTCAAGGTCTACGGCGATAAGCGTCATAGCGTGTGACGAGCCACTTGCGAAGGTGCGTACGCGCTGCTCCTTGTTCATTGGGAACTCAACACCCATAAGCGACTCGTAATCAAAGTTGTTGATGTCGAGTGTACCCTTCTTCGAGAGGAGATACTTACCTACGTCGCACGAGAAGTACATCGCAGTGTTATCCTTGATAGATGCAATTGCGAGAGCCTTCACCTCGTCGATAGGGAGGTTGAGGTACACCCAGTTGTCGCCATCATATACGTGGCGGTCATACTCAATCTCGTAGACCTTGTAGTACTCGCGCGATGGGTCGTTCATCACCATCACAAAGTCCTTCTCGAGGTCCAAATCACCGAAATACTCCTTGTAGAATGACTGTGGGGTGTAGCTCTTTGTAGACACAACCTCGCCAGCCTTGTTGCGGAGTGTCCACTCAAACTCGGTTGGAGGTACGCCATAGGCACGTACAAGCATCGAGTAAAGCTCTGTGAGCATCTCGGTTTTGAGTGCTACAGGAGCGCGGCGGTCACGCTGCTCACGGAGCTTAAGACCATACTCGCGGAGCTTGAGCTGCAATAGGTTAGATATCTGTGATGTGTTGTTCGACTGGTGATTCTCGGGCATAATCTCCGATGGCACCACGCCATACTTCATCACGAGGTTCGATACGCCAGTAAACTGACCACCATCGCTAAGAGGGTTCTTGAACAACCACTCCACCTGACGATCCTCCATTGGAAGGTGCTTGGTGTCGATAACCGCCTGAAGGAAGAGGTTACACTTCTCAAGCTGGTCGTAGAAGAAGAGGTAGTTGTGCGAGAATGTCAACTCCGCAAGGTCGAGGTCCGAAATCATCTTTGCGCGAAGCACGTTGAGGCCTGTGAACAACCAGCAGCGTCCCGACTGATGCTGGTCGGTGATGCCCTTTGTCACTACGCGGTGTGAGAAGTGGGTGTCTATCATCGCAAGATTCTCGGCATTTGTAGCCAACTCCGAGATAGGGTTGATAGCCAAGGCGTTACGTGCTGCACGCTCCGCAGCGCTGTTGCTCTGACCGGTGCGAATCTGCTCCATCATCTCGGGTGTGATGCCACCCTTATCCTGCTGTGCGTAGATTGCTCCCGATACAAGAAGTGCTACGGCAAGTGTAAATATTTTCTTCATAATGTTATTAGGTATTTTAATGTAACTCCTACAAAGATAGAAATTTTTCTTATATTTGTAAAACGAAAATCAAAATTAAAGTTATGAAGTTGCGTGGCTTATCTCGAATAGTGGATATTCTTGCCTCTATCATCGGCGTTTTATCTATCTGTTACTTTTTGCTGAACCCTAAACTTGATTGGTGGGTGTGGGATGTGAACCCCGACCTTGTTGTTAGCGGTGTGGCTGGAGGATTGGGTACGCTCTACCTCTTTGGTGCTATATTTCAGTGGGCTTTCAACCGCATAAAGTTCGACAGAACATTGGCACGTGGCCGCTATCTTGTTAAGGTTATCGCTATGGTGGCGCTTATGCCATCTATGATTACTGCGGCGTTGTGGCTTAACGAAAAGCACGATATTATCGACTTCTCGGAGTGGAATATTGTCCCAGAGGAGAGTGCCACAGAGGAGAGCATCTCTATTCCCGATATCTTCGTTAACGTCTACTACAACTATATGGACCCAGGACAGCAGGCCACGGAGAATGAGGCAGGAGTAGATAGATTGCTTATTGCGCTCTTTGCAATTCTTGGTGTGTTGCTTCTCAATGGCTTGATGGTCTCGACAATCGTAGGCTGGGTTGATGGCCGTAAGGATATGTGGAATCGTGGTGTGATACACTACGGCCTTCGTCATCTTGGAAGGCGTCGTTTCTCGGTGATTATCGGTGCGAACGAGATTGCAGCGCTGGCCATCAAGCGCTTGTTCCAGAATAAGGGACTTTGGTGGGGTAAGAATAAGTATGTCTTGCTCCATACGTCACGTGACCCCGAGGCGGTGCGCGAGGAGCTTATGTCACACCTCTCGGAGGATCAGATGCGTAGGGTGGTGATATATCAGGGTTTGCGTGACTCACGTAGTGAGATTGAGCATCTTCACCTAAAGTGGGCAAACGAGCTATATATCCTCGGCGAGACCACACAGGTGGATGGTAGCGACAGCTCGCACGATACTATGAATATGCGCTCGGTAAATCTCGTTGCAGAGTATCTTCTCAAGAATCGCTGGAATGGTATCTTTGGCAGATATCACAAGCTAAAGTGTAGCGTGATGTTTGAGTATCAGACCACATATCAGATGTTGCAGTTTGCCGACATCCCAAAGAGCGTTAAGGAGACTATGGACTTCGTGCCATTCAACCGCTATGAGTCGTGGGCGCGTAAGGTTATGGTGGGTAGCAAGCCTTATGATAACCTCAAGGGC